>MGRR01000024.1 GCA_001798265.1 Deltaproteobacteria bacterium RIFCSPHIGHO2_12_FULL_43_9 | reverse complement strand
CGATTTAGTTAATGCCGCAATATCGATTCTTGAGTATGATGATCAGCCCGGGAATGGGGTTACATTAGGTACTTATACAACCCCAAGCTGGTTTGATAACCGTGAAGCAGATGCGGACTTCTCGCTCCCCTGGGGATTCCGACCCCGGGTATTTAATTTTGTGACAGAGAGCAGGATCTATGTAGGTTATATCCTCCTGTTTGGCAGAAATGGAGAAGAGCTCTACAGGGAAAACATTAATCGTTTCCTGACCACCTCGACCCTAAACTTTACTCCACCCAATTTTGTGGATCCTTCGCGGATTTCCGTAATCAGGCTCCATAACATCGCGAGACGTGGAACAAGAATAACCGCTTACGCTGCCAGTGGATTTGATAACGGTGGTGATAGATCACAGGCCCTTGCAATACTTAATGAAGTAAAAGTGGCTTTAATGAATTACAACCCTGATATGTATTTTGTTAGAACCCGCCTTGAATATGCCGAAAGACTCCTTCGATAATAAGCCTGCCTTAGGCCCCGGGAAAAATTTCCCGGGGCCTTTTTCATCAATGCAACTCAGATGTATCCAAAGAAACACAGGAAACGATAATGACGTAATGTGCATAACTTTTGAAACGCTCTACTAGTGTTTTCCAATTACCTTTTGAAGTCTTTTATCCAGAGTCCACAGAAGTACACCGGACAGATATGAGCTTGCGAGGAGGTTAACGTCTATCCAACCGAGTCCCTTGGAGTATAATTTCCTTTTTTCAATTAATTCCAGAACTTCATCAGAAGAGGGTTCGTATACTTTGGGGAGAAGTTTAAGGTCTTCTAAAAAGGTTGATCGTTTGGGTAAAGTTCCGCATGCCAGCTCGCCAATAATTGCGGAATGGAGAAGAATCTTTCTTTCTTTTAGAAGGGAAATTAAATTTGGATTAGCCCTTCGTAGATGGTCGATCCAGACAGAAGTGTCAGCAATTAAAAGCATTATTTACAGCGCCTTCTCCTTGGTAATTTAATATTTTTAAGTTTCCCACCTAAGTTGATGAGTCGCTCAATTGCCGCTTGTTGGATTAATAATTGGAGTCCTTTATGTATGAGGGCGGTTTTCTCCTTGATACCCGTTTCTTCCATCGCTTTTTTAACCAGGTCTTCTTTTAAAATTATCGTAGTTCTCATGCATATACTTTATTGTTTTAATATGCATTGGTCAATAGACAGAGTAATTTTTGCTCACATACGCTTAGAGCTTTAAGCCATCTTTTATTGCTCTAATTGCGAGTTTTACAAATCGGGCTCCTCTCCTTGTATTTCAAACTTCTGTGATCCAATTTTGCTGAATCAAGATGGTCGTCAAATATTGCCTTTAAGTTCAGCCTATAATACGGTAGTTCGAATTGGCGAGGGCTTGATGATCAAGGTCATCAAGAGTAATATCTGTTTGCTACATACAGTATTGAATGACGAAGTCTTTTTTCCTTCAGGAAATTCCCCCCTGTTCCTATGAAACATGGAGTAAAGGTTTCGTTTTTGGAGCTTGAGCGGTGATTAAAAATCAAAAAAAATTTCCTTTTCCTGGAATCCAAACGACCACGGATGGGAGCACGGCGGTTGCGTGGGTTGAAACACGCGCGTGCAGTGGCGCCGGGGCTTATCCAATTACGCCCTCTACAAACATGGGTAATATTTTTGAACAGGCTGTTTCTAATGGAGCGAAGAATGTCTGGGGGGAAACCCTGGTATTTCTAGAACCGGAGAGCGAACACTCGGCAGCTAGTGTCTGCGAGGGTTATGCTCTGGCTGGTGGCAGGGTGGCCAATTTTACGTCGAGCCAGGGTTTGGTGTTAATGAAAGAGGTTTTATTTCCCATGGCCGGTAAACGACTACCGGTAGTTTTTCATGTCGCCTCCAGGGTGCTTGCGGTTCACGCAATTAATGTTCATGCGGGACATAACGACATAATGAGTGTTGCTGACTGTGGATGGGGTATTCTTTTCTCCAAAAATGCGCAGGAGGTGGCCGATCTAAGCCTTATTGTTCGTCGGGTCGCAGAGGATTCCATGACTCCATTCTTCTCTGTTCAGGATGGTTTTTTAACGAGCCATACTGTTGAGCGGGCTCTTTTGCCTGAGCCAGAGTTGATTAAAAGTTATCTAAAACCACCTAAAGAGGCACTGAGGAATCTAATGGATCCCAAAAATCCTGTTATGAGTGGCGTTCTTCAAAACCAGGACGCGTATATGAGGGGGAGTATTGCGCAAAGGGCTTTCTACGCCCCAATAAAGGAAAATCTCAGGCAGGCAATGGAGGAGTTCTATAAACTGACAGGCAGGAAGTATGATTTGATCGAACTCTACAGGATGCAGGATGCCGAGTGGGCGATTGTTGGTATGGGTTCTTACATGGAGACTGCAAAGATTACCGCTGATTGGTTGAGGGATGTAAAGAAACAAAAAGTAGGTGTTGTCTCAGTTCTTTCCTATCGTCCTTTTCCGGGTACTGAACTCGTAGAGGCCCTTTCAAAGTTGAAGGGGGTAGCTGTTCTTGAGCGGATGGATGAACCTGGGGCCCCTGAAAGCCCTCTTGCTCGTGGGATCAAGGCTGCTTTTGTCGATGCCATTTCATCGGGCGAAAAGATTAAGGTTCCGGTGATTCAGTGTGGCGTTGGTGGTTTGGGGGGCTTGGATGTTCGTGTAAGGGACTTTGTTGCGATTGTTGATAATCTTAAATTGGGAAACCGGGGGAAGATGAATTTCTGTCTCGGAATTCCACATAAGGATTCCATAAAGTGGGATGGAGATGAGCCCGATTTAAGACCCAAGGGATCGTTCTCAATGCGAGGGTATTCCATTGGTGGATTTGGATCTGTGACAACAAATAAGGTTATAGCTTCAATATGTTCTGATCTCTTTGATCTGGATGTTCAGGCGTATCCAAAATATGGTGCGGAGAAAAAGGGACTTCCGACGAAATTCTTTCTGACAATCGCCCCGGAGCGGATTCTTACCCGTCAGGAGCTTAGGCAGGTGGAGCTTGTTGCCATGAATCATCTCGGATCCTTTCAGACGGGCAACCCACTGTATGGTCTCACTCCGGGGGGTACGCTCTGGATGCAGACTACGCACAAAGATCCGAAGAAAATCTGGGATCAGATTCCCGCCTCTTCTCAGGATTATATTCGTAAAAACAAGGTTAATGTTTATGGGCTCGATGCGACCCGTATTGCTAAAGAGGTAGCGCGGGAGTCGCACATGATTCAAAGGATGCAGGGGATTGTGTTGCTTGGTATTTTTTTAAGGGTAACGCCATTCGCGAAAAGGATGGGTGTGGGTGAAGAGGAATTATTCAAACGGGTCGAGGTTGTGGTCCGGAAAAATTTTGGTAGTCGGGATGAACGGGTTGTTGAGGAAAATATGACATGTATAAAACGTGGCTTCAGTGAGCTGATTGAAGTCACGGGTGACATTAAAGGTGCTTGAGGGGAGTTCGAGGTGTCTAAAGAGAAAGAGTTAACAAGTAAAGAAATAAATGAAAGGTCGCTGGATTTATCGAGGTTCAAAGAGAATATTTTGGATCCTTATGTTAAGGGGACTCTTATCAAGGATATACCAGCGGATGGGCTTGCTGCCCGTTCACTGATTCCACCCCTTACAGCGACACGCCGGAGTTTTGCTTATATAGGGAGTGAAATCCCTGCATTTGAGGCGGAGAAATGTGTCGCGTGCATGGAGTGTGTCATTCAATGCCCCGATGCCGCTATCTTCTCGCGGGCCAATACTGCTGACGAGGTTGATGAGGCTTTAAAAAGTGTAAAAGATCCAAATGGTAGGGAGCGGTTTAAAAAACGTTTTGGAAAGACGACAAAGCTTTGGGATGTAAATGAGAAACAGGGGAAAACCCCCGCTTATTTTTCAATCTGGATTCATCCAGACAGATGTAAGAGTTGCGGGGAGTGTGTAGCGGTTTGCGGTGATCACAAAGCCCTTTCCATGGTTCCACGTAATGAGACTGTTGTTGAGGATTTTAGAAAAGATATCGATTTTATTTCCAACTTCCTCCCGCATTCCGGACAAGACTATATTAATGATCGTCTTTATATTGATCTTTTCATGAAGGAAAAGGATTGGATCTATCACGGGGGGGCGGGTTCATGTTCAGGATGTGGAGAGATAACAGCCCTGAAAATGGCGATGACGGCTACCTCTACAAAATATGGAAAAAACTTTGTTATTGTTGCCGCCACCGGATGTAACTCCGTCTATAGTTCGACATATCCCTACAATATTTGGGGGGTTCCATGGACGAACTCCCTCTTCGAAAACGCGCCTGCCGTTGCCTTAGGGGTTCGAATGAGGCTTGATCAGGAGGGGAAGAAGGATACGAAGATCTGGGTGACCGGGGGTGATGGCGCGATGCTCGACATCGGTTTTCAATCACTCTCCCGGGCTATCGCAACAGGAAGAGATATTAATATATTGGTATTAGACACACAGGTTTATTCAAATACCGGGGGGCAGACCTCCACCTCCACCTATATGGGGCAAATTTCCAAGATGAGTACATATGGGCAATCCTTTCATGGCAAAAGAGAGCGGCGAAAAGAGCTTGGCCCTATTATAATGATGCATCCCAACGCCTTTGTAGCGCAGGTTTCACCCGCCTATTACAACCATTTTCTGAAAACCGTAACGGAAGCGATTGAATACCCTGGACCATCGGTAATCATTGCTTACTCTGCCTGTCAGCCGGAGCATGGGATTGCTGACGACGCGTCGTATGAACGGGCTAAAGCCGCTGTAGTTAGTAGGGCGTTTCCGCTTTTTGTTTATGATCCGCGCAAGGGGGCTTCACTAAAAGAGCGGCTTGATCTAAAAAGCAACCCTTCACCCAAAGATGACTGGCATAAAGACCCAAAAACAGGTCAACTTTATGATTTTACATGGTTTGCGCAAGGCGAGGGGCGTTTTTCCAAACAGTTTACCAATAAAAAACCGAGTGAAGAGATAGCAAAATCCCAGGAAGACCGGCTCAACAACTGGCATCTTTTACAGGAGATGGCTGGTTTAAGATAGAGCAAACCCTCTGTGTTGGATTTCCCTCTTCCCATTTAATGCGGAGAGGGAGTGACAATCTATATGAAATAATTTAACTTTTATTTATGAATTTAAAAGAGCTATTGGTTACTGTCCATGAAGCCTTGCAAAGTGCGAATATTGAACATGCACTGATAGGTGCCTTTGCAATGGCATGTTATGGCATACAGCGGGCAACAGGTGATATAGATTTCCTTATTGACGAAGAAGATAAAAATAAGGCTATCGAAGTATTAGGCAAGATAGGATTCACGGTTTTTTACCAATCAGATGAAGTATTACAGCTTCAAGGTCCCGGAAACATAGATTTTCTGATCGCAAGAAGACCATTGAGCAGGGAGATGCTAAAAGAGGCAAAACCGTTTCCTTCTTTAAACATCAAATCTGTTTCCCTGGAAGATATCATAGGCCTAAAAATACAAGCCTATCGTAATAATCCCAAAAGAGAGTTTAGGGATAAGGCTGATATAATCTCAATTATAGAAACGAACTATAAGTTAAACTGGGATAAGATTAAACAATACGCCGATATATTCAATGCCTGGGAAGAGATAAGTCAGCTTAGGAATAAGACATATGAATAAATTACGATTAACAAAAGAAAAAAACACATTGGAAAAATATCTGGAGTTTCTAATACAATTTTTAAAACTTTTTCCAAAATCTTCAAAGAAACGAGAGGTTATTAAAACGCACACCATAAAGCTCTAAACATTGTAATGTGTCCTGGTTTTCCTGGGATATGGATGAGTTGCTTTGGGGTTCCTATCCCGGTTTAGTGCCTGAAATTATTAGCTATTGACGTGCCTTGCCTCGCATTCTATTCATTACTTCTCACAGTATAGCAAGAGGCTAGTAGAGCGTTTCATAAATTTTGTGTATATTTGTCATCCCGGTGGAAGTCGGGATCTAAGATTCCGGCTTGCGCCGGAATGACAAAACTTATGAAACACTCTACTAGTTAAATCCTGAAAAGGGTCCAAAAATGTCGCAAAAGAAAACCGCTCTGTCCCAGATTCAAGAGCTGGATACCGTAACGATCCGGTTTGCCGGCGATTCCGGGGATGGGATGCAGCTCACCGGGGACCAGTTTGCCAGGCTTTCCGCTATTCTTGGTGAGAATGTAATAACGCTGGCCGATTACCCGGCTGAGATTCGAGCCCCTGTGGGGTCGCTTGGTGGTGTTTCCGCTTTTCAGCTTCATCTGGGGTCCAGTGATATCTATACCTCGGGTGATCAGGTTGATGTTCTTGTCGCTATGAATCCAGCCGCTTTAAGGACCAATCTTCCCCTCCTGCGGGAGCAGGGCATTATTATTGCTAATCAGGATAGTTTTACTGAAATAAATCTCAAGAAGGCTGGATACGGGAGTAATCCTTTAGAGGGGAAGGAGTTGGGAAAGTATCGTCTTTTTTCGGTTCCAATTTCTTCTTTAACAAAGGCTGCTCTCGCGGATTTGGCACTTGGTTCGAAATTGGCTGACCGGTCAAAAAATTTCTTTGCGTTGGGATTAACATGTTGGTTATTTCACCACCCAATCGATTCGGCAGAAAAGTGGGTAAAAGAAAAGTTCAAAAAAAATCCAGAGGTTGTTGAGGCCAATCTAAAAGCATTGCAGGCTGGATGGAGTTATGGTGAGACTGCGGAGGTTTTCACCGTCTCTTTTGTAATCAAGAAACCTAAGAAGCCAAAACAACCGGGAACCTATCGGTACGTGAATGGAAACAGTGCGTTTGCCCTCGGATTGATTACGGCCGCAACACGGGCGGGTGTTCCTCTTTTTCTTGGTAGTTATCCAATTACTCCGGCCTCCGATATCCTCCACGAATTAAGTATTCACCGGGAATTTCCACTGATAGTATTCCAGGCTGAGGATGAAATTTCAGCTATTGGCGCCGCCATTGGCGCGTCCTACGCGGGTGCTCTGGCTGTTACATCGACGTCTGGTCCAGGATTTTCTCTGAAAACAGAATTTCTAAATTTGGCGGTTACGGCTGAACTGCCATTAATTGTAATCAATGTTCAACGGGTGGGGCCCTCCACCGGCCTGCCAACCAAAACCGAACAGGCAGACCTGTTACAGGCTCTGTGGGGCAGACATGGAGAGTCCCCGATAGTTGTTTTGGCTGCGCGTTCATCGAAGGATTGCTTTTATATTGCACTTGAAGCCGCAAAAATCGCGTTAAAGTATACGACTCCCGTCATAATTTTGAGTGATGGCTATCTTGCGAATGGCGCCGAGACATGGCGGATTCCAGATGAGAGCGAGTTGCCAGAGATAAAGCCGTTTTGGCCGCCAAAAGGGGAGACGTTTCTTCCCTTTAAACGTGATCCCGAGACATTGGCGAGGCCTTGGGCAATTGTTGGTGTCCAGGGGCAGGAACATTGTTTGAGTGGAATGGAGAAAGAGGAAGAAACGGGAAAAATGGCCCATGACCCCCTAAACCATGAGAAGATGGTGCGCATCAGAGCGGAAAAAATTAAACGCGTTGCCAAGGAGATTTCACCATTAGAGGTGCATGGTGATGCGAAAGGGGAGCTTTTGGTCATTGGATGGGGTAGTACCTATGGTGCAATTATGCGTGCTGTGGAGAATTTAAATAACGAGGGTTTACACGTTGCCTCTACGCATCTGCGCTATATCAACCCTTTCCCAGGCGATCTTGGTTCTCTGGTCAAGAGGTTCCCAAAGGTTCTGGTTGTCGAGAATAATCTTGGTCAATTATGGATAAAACTTAGAGCGGAATTCCTGGTAGACGCGAAGCGTCTTAATAAAATTCAGGGGATTCCGTTTAGACCCTCTGAGATTGAAGAGAGTGTCAGGAAGTTTTTGGGAGAAAGCAAATGAATAGTGGAGGGGAGAAACCACCCTTAACGCGTCAGGATTTCTTGAGCTCGATTGACCCGCGATGGTGTCCAGGTTGTGGCTGTTATGGTGTGCTTAAGGGTTTAACAACCCTTTTTGCCAAATTAGATATTCCAAAGGAGAAATACGCGGTTATTTCAGGGATAGGTTGCTCTTCAAGATTTCCATATTACACAAGCACCTACGGTTTTCACACGCTGCATGGTCGTGCCCCTACGATTGCTACCGGTATTAAACTGACGCAACCAGATCTTGCTACATGGGTAATAACAGGTGATGGGGATGCCCTGGCGATTGGTGGCAATCACTACATGCACTTCATGCGCAGAAATCCCGATATAAAGATGATTCTTTTTAATAACCAGATTTACGGACTCACCAAGGGGCAGGCCTCACCAACGTCAACACTGGGCCAACGAACAAAATCGACCCCATGGGGTACCATTGAACGACCTGCAAGACCAATCACTCTTGCCCTTGCCGCGGGCGCGACATTTGCCGCGCGTGTAACCGATCGTGATGGCGCGCAATTGTTAGAGGTTCTCGAGGCGGCAGCCAAACATAAGGGGGCTGCTCTTATCGAGGTGTTGATAAATTGCATCATATTTAATGACGCTGCTTTTAGATTTGTCACGGAAAGAGAGACAAAACCTGAGAGAACCATCTGGCTTAAACATGGGGAACCGATCCTCTTTGGGGCAAAGCAGGAAAAGGGGCTGATATGCAAAGATATGAAACTGCAGGTCGTTGATCTGGAGAAGGATAAGGTTGATAGATCACAGATTATTGTGCATGACGCTCATTCGCCTGATGCGGGACTGGCGTTTCAATTATCCCAGCTTCAATTTCCCGACGATCCATTTCCGTTTGGAATCTTTCGTCAGGTGAGTGAACCGACCTTTGAAGAGCTCATGGTAAAACAGCATTCTTTTGTTGAATCAAAGGTTGGGAAAGGTGACCTGAAAAAACTTTTACACTCAAGTGAAACCTGGGAAGTGAAGTAAGATAAATCTCTATGGATTACTTTTTCATTCTGCTTCTGATAGTCCT
>MGRR01000023.1 GCA_001798265.1 Deltaproteobacteria bacterium RIFCSPHIGHO2_12_FULL_43_9 | reverse complement strand
CTCAGGATGACGAATGGTTTGCTCAGGATGACGAATGGTTTGCTCAGGATGACGAATGGTTTGCTCAGGATGACGAAGTTGTCATTCCCGCGAACGCGAGAATCTGGATCCCCGTTTTCACGGGGATGACGAATTGCCGGGATGACGATGTTAATTACATTTTCCAGCTGTGATTGTCGTGCTTCTTGTCCCCACTGCGATTTTAGCTAATTCCTGCGCAATAGCCCCCAAAAGATCATTAGGGCTGCTATAACCCAACACTGAGGCTGCCTCTTCAAATGGTCTTCCCGGCGCGATTGGGTTCAAGCATGAGATGTTGCAATCCTTGAAAGATTGTTCGTTCTCCTTGAATTGCGCCCAGTCCAAAGAAAATATAGGGCTGGAGGAATAGGTTGTTCTACCATTTGGGTTCGCAATTGAGAGTTCTGCCTGTAGTGTCGCAGGGTTTCCTAACATGAGTCCCTCAACGCAAAGGTACTTGGTGTCATCAGCAACTATAGCGCTACAGTCGTGATCGAAGGTTCCTATAAATGGACAGGTTGGCCCTGGATTGCCAGTGGTCCCCGATGCCGAATTTTGTTTATCGCTGCCGCAGCTAAGTATCATAAATGTTAGTGGTAGCGCGATTAACAGTGTAAAGAGCGAAAATTTGATTCTACACATCTGTTTAAAACCTTAAACAAGGGTTTGATAATCATCAGCAAACGGGACAGTTACTCAGGATATAATGCAACTGATATGCCATGCGTGGTGCTAAAAATCCCAGAAGAATCAGGGTGTTTTAAGCTATGTTTTTTCGTAAAACACTATGGTTGTGAAGTATGTGAACAATTCGTCGACAAATAAAGGTTGAAGACCACTCTATATCATTAAGATCCCTCTTTTTTTAGGAGAATGTAGGTTTATATTACACATAGAGAGTCTAATATTTTAGACTCCCCAAAGTAGTATGTCAGATTAAGTCGTGGTTACTACACATAAATATCCATATAATGTAATTATAGTAGAAAATATGGATATTTATGGATGTATATATGGGTGTGTTGAAGACTCTATCGTCATTCCCGCGAAAATGTCATCCCGGCGAAAGCCGGGATCTGATCGAATAACACTGGATCCCCGTTTTCACGGGGATGACAAAAGAGATTGCTTCGTCGCCTTCGGCTCCTCGCAATGACGAAATAGATCCCCGTTTTCACGGGGATGACATTCTTCACGGGGATGACTGAATTTTTTTACGCCTTATTATTTTAAGAACTCCGAGAGAGAGAAAAATTATACTCAGAATTATCGAGAGCTTCGCCAGCCAGTCGCCATACTTCGTATAAAATGTTTTTGTGTCAATTAAATCAATCTCTTTTGTTGAGACCCCGATCTGATTCAGCTCTATTCTGTCGGATATGTCGCCAAATATGTTTATAAATCCCGATATGCCTGTGTTGGTTGATCTGACAAGTGGAACCCTGTGCTCAACTGTTCTCCATGCGGCTAGCATCATATGTTGTCTTGGCGCCGCTGAGTCTCCAAACCAGGAATCGTTTGAGATATTCACAAAAACTGTAGCCCCCTCCAGCACGAATTTTCTGACCAGTCTGGGTAATATGCCTTCGTAGCAGATGAGTGGCGCGATTTTTTCAGTTTTAAATGGTAGAACCTTTATCTCCTCACCACGTTTAAACTCTCCCACGGCCTCCTTTACGTTTTCCGGCCAGATAAAAAGATCTGGAAATGGAAGATATTCTCCGAATAGGAGGAGTTCTATTTTGTTATAATGCCCTACAAGTTCACTGTTCGGGGAGATTAAAAAAGCTGTATTATAATCTACCTCAACCCCGTCAATTGTTTCACTATGATAACCGCCAAAAAATATTGAGGCGTTTACATCGCGCGCGAGGGCGAACATCCTGTATTGTATGATTTTACTCTGGGTGAAGGTGCCGTGCACGGCTGTTTCGGGTAGCACTATAAGATCGGGGTTCTCTTTTCCTGCCAGAAGAACCAATTCTTCATTCCTCTGGTGGGCGAATGCGACGGCGCCTACGGCGCCACGCGCGGCCTGTTCTTTCTGCAGGCTACCTATATTGGTCTGCACCAGAGAGATCCTGAGATTTCGTCTGTTTTTAAGTAAATCCTCCAGTTCATTTATGCGGTGGAGTCCATAAATTTGCGTAGAAATTATAATCAGGATGGTTATGACGGTTTCTGTAATCGGTTTTTTGCTCCCCTGTTTAAGGCTTACGAACCAGAGATATATCGTGACATTTGCTATAAGAATGATGAGGGAGAGGCCAAGGACGCCGGTAATATCCGCAATCTGTCTTCCTGCTCTCCAGCCGTAGAGGAAGGCCCCTAAATACCATGGAAACAGTTTTGGGACTAACCACTCTGTGGCCAAATAGAGTGGGGGTAAAAGGAGAAATGGTGGGATCGGTCTCTGCTTTTGAATTACCCTCGCAAGCCATGCAAAGAGGGTCAGGTTAAAGAATCCAAAGAGGCTCATTAAAAATGTTGCGATGAACGCAGGGATGTAGGGTATTCCTCCGAAGAGGGTCATGGAATTTATAACCCAATACTCAGCTATAAAAACCGCGGTGGTTGCGGAGATTAGCCCGCAAAGCAGGGCGATTCTGGGTGGGGCTCCATGGATGGCAATGAGGAGGGGGACAAGGGTAAAAAAAGCTACGTACCAGATGGACAGTGGGGGGGAAATCAATGTCAGAAGCCCCCCGGAAAGCAGAGATAAAAGAAGGCGCGTCGATGTTTTCACGTGGTTTATATCACATGTTATTGGTTTTACTGGCTAAGAAGAAAATTCTTCTCGCCTTCTATACCTAATAAATGTAACACCATTGGTGAAACATCAACAGTTTTTAATAATGGGACCTGTTTGTTCTGAACCCCCGGGCCTGCGGCAAAGACTACAGGTTTCATACTTGAAAGCGCGGCATCATATCCATGCTGCCCCTGGAAGGATGCCGGTTCAATAAGCGGTCCTCCTCCTAAAATGTTTTGAAGATGGATACCTGGTCTCGCGATGAGGATAAGATCACCGCTGTTTTCATGATTCAGTCTTAATTGGGATGATTCACTCCTTTTTAAAACGTAGGAAAAAACCGGTTTTCCGTTACTCACCCAGTTTTCGAACTTTTCTTTCAGCTCGTTCAACAATCTGTCGTATTCTTCTCCCGGCTCAACAATACCCAGCTCCTCTCTCCCCTTAACATTCAGATATACATGAGCCAGACCACCGCTGGCGAAAGCCCGCGCTGTTGTTCCCTTGTATGCATTCTGTTTTTCAAATAGAGAGGGGGTAAAGGTGCGATAATGGGTAAATGGTATCTCTATAATCCGTTCATATATTCCCGTGGGCTCTTTTTCCTTTATTATGAATTGAGTCTTCATGGTATGTTCATCGGTTGAATGTATCCCTGAATCATCTTCGGCGTTTATAAATCCGATTGATTTTAAAAACCTGTTTGGATAGGCCATCGTGTGTATAGGCGCCATCCCATGGTCTGAAACAACAACCAGGTTGGTATTATTATCCCTGATTGCAATGATCTTACGTATCAGCTCATTAAAGTGGAGATAGGCATTCTTCATCAATGCCTCATCCTTGATTAAGGCGCTTTGGAATCCAGCGGTATCTGGTTGTGGTGGGGTGAATGCGTGCCCAAACTCGTCTACTATTGGCTGGTATGCGAGTAGCAGATCCCACTCCTTATTTTCCGCTACATATTGCAATAAATCATAGAAGAAATTTGATAATCTATATGCCTGTTCCAGCCATGTTTTTTGATCGATAAGTCTTCCAACGCCACTATCCGGTTCCCCCGGCCAGATTCCCACCTTTCCTTCAATCTCTCTGGCAAAACTCTCAGGGTATGCCTCGGTGTGGTGGACCGTTCCTATATATACCTTTATCTCAGAAAGATCGCTCTCTAGTTTAAATATTTTGGTCCAGGTTGCCTTTTTGACACCCTTCGTTGTGAATGAAACCTGGCCCCATTCATTAACCCGGAATGGTTGGCCTATTGTGCCATTTGTCATGTCCTGATCATTGTCCCAGATAAGGGCATTGTAGTTTGTATCATTATCATCAACGAGGTCGAGGGCTATTAAATAAATTGTCCGCTCGCTTTCCACTACCAATCCATTTTCATTAATAACCTCCTCTTTGAAAACTACAGGGACTGCTTTTGGCTGCGAGTATGAGAGGGATGCGTCCCAGTTTAAAATCGGGAAAAATTGGGAGTTTGTACTCCTGAATAGGAACGCATTTGCCTCTTTTGAGTGATACCTGATCCCGAAATCACCTTTTCTGCGCTGGTTTTCACTCTCATTATCCGCGCCTGGGAATGAAAGGATCCCAACCCTTTTGCCGGCAGCCATGGCCCTTTCCCATATGGCTGGTCTATTAAATTCAGAGGAGAATCCAGAGACCCCCTGGTCGATCATAGTACGTGGAAGATGATAGTAGTTGCTGACTACACCATGCTCATCCGCGTAAGTTCCCGTGTGGATTGATGTATGCGATGAAGCAGTTAGTGTTGGATTGGTTGCTATTGTTGAAGATGGGCTCAGGCCGGTTGAGATTAATTCTTTGACCCCAAAATCAGGCCAGCCCGGTTCACTCATATAGCCCATCAATTTTTCGAGTCCAACGCCATCGAACGAGATCAATATTACCCGCTCGTTGAGGGTTTTCGAATTACTGATTATTGGTATTAAAAAAAGTGGAACGAAGAAGAGGGTGAGCCTAAGTGCGCGCGATTTCACAGATGACCTCGTGAGTCAAAGAGGGTTGGAGCTCAACAACCAGATCCTACTAGAGCGTTTCATAAATTTTAGTGGGTCATCCCGGCGGAAGCCGGGATCCATAAAACGCATACTGGATTCCGGCTTCCGCCGGAATGACACAAGGGATTCATATACGCAAAACTTATGAAACGCTCTACTACTCTCAACCTTTTATCACTCCTGAAATTCTTCGGAAAGCAAAAAGAATCCAAGTTCACACAAAGTTCACTTAAGTGTTTCTTTTCTATGCAGGCATAGGATCATTCTGATGAAAATATTCTCTTTTATCTCTTTTTTCTAAACCATTTGGCGGTTACAGTTTTTTTCTTGCTCTTCTTTTTAGCTGTCGCGTTTGATCTTAAAACATATGTCCTTTTTGGAGAAGAGATGAGAAGCGCGCGATAGATATTTAGCTTTCCACCCGTAAGAACCTTACGCCGATCCCGGGCTGGAAGCGGGTCGATGGATTTCAACAGACTCCATTTTATTTGCGCCGCGGTCAGGTCTGGATAGGTTGATAACAGAAGGGCAACTGCTCCGGTAACAAAGGGTGTTGCCTGTGATGTTCCGGTCATCTTGCCATAGCGGCCACCCGGCAGTGTTGAATATATCTGCTCTCCCGGGGCGGCGATATCTACGGTTCTTGGTCCGTAGTTTGATGTTTTTGCAAGTTCCCCCCGGTAGTTGGTTGAGGCAACCGTAATAATATTGTCGAGATCATATGAGGCAGGGTAGTATGATGACCAGTCTGTATTGCTTCGTCCATTCCCCGCGGCGGCAACAACGATTATCCCAAATCGTTCCGCTAATTTTAACGCGTTTCTTTCATCACTGGATGAGTATGAACCACCACCACTGTAGTTTATAACCCTCGCTCTCATTCTGATTGCGTATCTAAGGGCCCTTACAGAATTTCTTAAATTCTCTTTTCCGGTAGCTCTGGCAGAGTAGTATTTCAAAACCATCAATTTCGCGTTGGCACAGACCCCGCTTGTTCCAATCCCATTTCCACCTACCGCGCCAACTATCCCGGCAACATGGGTTCCATGTCCATGGGTATCTTCAGGGTTGTTGTCATTGTCTACAAAATCCCACCCAAAGAGATCATCGATGTATCCATTTTTGTCATCATCAATCCCATTTGCCTCTTTTCTTCTCCCCTTTGAATCAAATCCTCTTTCGCCACGATTTCTCCAGAGGTTTGCTTTAAGATCGGGGTGGTTGCGATCAATGCCTGTATCGATGATTGCGATGGTAACCGGCTTGCATGAATAATTAATTCTCCATGCCTGTGAGACCTTAACGTCGCTGCCGCTTCCATTATTTACCAAGCCGTAGTTTGCGGAGAGCTGTGGATCATTCGGGAGTTTTCTAAAGACCTCTCTCCCTTCAATGTCATAGAAATCGGGTGCGTAGAATGCCTGGAAGGTTTGACCGACATAGGAGGAGGCTTCCTGTTTATCGAGCTTTACGAGAATGATCGCGGAGACTAATGTAACTACAAATATTACAAACCGCTTCATATCTATCGTCCTTCCAGCCGGGGAGCCTTACACTCCTCCTGTGGAAAAAGACTGGAAGAAGGGTGCCAAAGTCATAAAACTTAACTAATTGGAATTATTATGGAATTTTAGGGGAACAAGCCATAACCACCCGAAAAGTGACCCTTTTTGCGGAACCGGTGACAATTTACGTCACCGGTCAAGATTCTTTCCGTTATTTAGTGAAGGTTAATCGTGATACACAACGGTGTCTTGAGCGTCATCCTGAGCCGAAGGCGAAGGATCTCCCACGTCATTCCGAGGGAGCCCTTCGCATACGCTCAGGACAGGCTGCGCGACCGAAGGAATCTCTCCGTAAGAGATTGCTTCCCCCCGACGGCTTCGCCTGGGGGCTGAAGGCTTTTTTCGCTCGCAATGACGGCAGTAAGATTCCACTAAAAAAACGGAAAGAATCACCGGTCAATTAAGGCAGGCGGAAACATCAGCCCCTGTCGGTGGTGAATCTTTGTAAATTACATAGTCGTCGATATTAAAGTTTTCCATTGATGTGTCGATGAATTGAAATTTCTGTTCTTTAAAATTCACAACGATTTTTGGGCCCAGAAAATGCTTTAATACGGCTGGATGCTCTTTGTATATAACGTTCCCCTTATTCCAGTTAAACGAGGCCTGGGGTTCAAATCCCCTCCTTACCAACAGGCGCTCATCTTTATTTAATAGTGTCCACAGGTAATAATTATTCTTATATTCAGAGGAGTCCTCCAGCAATATCTCTCCAGTGGCCACCAGATTATCTATGGAATAGATTTTAGTATTCGCCCGGACATCGATTGGAAAGCCGTTGGCTTGATTTTGGGAAATAAAATTTAAAATAACCTCATTGCAAGATGGGGGTGAAGAGATCTTTTTAAACCGTTTTTTAAAATAGGTATTCCAGGGTGTTCGCATCCTTCGTTCATAGCTGTTTGTAAAGACGAAGGAAGAAAAATCGCTCAGGGTATCTTCCGCTACTAGCCATGTCAGTTGAAGCTCTATCCATCCGCTGTGCCTGGCCGGCGCCGCATCCCTGTTAATGAGCGATTCTGGAACCCCGCCGTCATCCAAACCTCTGCAATGACCATAAAGTGGTGTTAGTTTGACAAATTCCCTTTTGTTTAATTCCAAAGAATAGAGGAGGTGATTTTCCCCCTCCGCGTAATCATCCGCATACCATTTTTCCCTTAAGAGTTCGCATTGGGTTTTTAATACCTCAATGTAGGAATCCTTTTGTTCCGCGGAAACCGCCGTTAAAAAATTCGGGGTATCAGTTTGAGGCTCGGCGTTGCACCAAAATGGAGTTGAAACCAAAACTAGAAAGAGCGTAATAATCAATCTCTTCACGGACATTTCTCCAACTACCACTTCTCTTTTCTATTAGTTATCGATCCACGCGGTGATTCACGCAGCAATATTTGTTCCAATTATCGCCTCGAGTAATTTCAATAAGTTACGGATTAAGGGATATGAAAAAGTAACAATTTAGGTAATTTTAATGTACCAAAATTGTTACTTTTTCACGTCATCCCCGTGAAAGAATGCCATCCCCGTGAACTGTCATCCCCGTGAAAACGGGGATCTAGATTCCCGCTTTCGCGGGAATGACATTTCGTCATTGCGAGGAGCCGAAGGCGACGAAGCAATCTCAACGCGGAGATTGCTTCGCCTCGCTTGCAATGACGAGGTGCTTGCAACGACGACTAATGCGAGAACAACCCCTCGGGATAAGGGCCGTCAGGCTGATAAAGTGCACGGTAGGTCAGATAGTTTCTGATGATTAGTTTCACATAGGTTCTTGTCTCTGTGTATGGAATCTCCTCGATAAATTCCAATTATATTATTCTGTTAGGTAATCTCAATGAGTTACGTATTAAGAGATGTGAAAAGGTAACAATCTAGGTGATTTTAACTTACCTATAAAAAATTGTTACATTGATGGGATCTTTCATTCTAACATACATCCATAACACCCGACGAAGGCTTTTACGTGATTTGTACACGTGCAGCTGTAAGACCCGTCATTGTTTACTGAGCAATGGATGCTAAATGAATCATCTTCAATACCAGATACTTCTAGAGTACATTTGCCTGTGTATCCTGTGCCACACTGCCCCGGACATTGATCCTTGCTACAAGCGTAATGTTTAAGGTCTAATTTAGTTTCCGCGTCAGCTAAACAAGCCTTAACGGTTGTTCCCACATCAGCACCAGTGCCTGTACCCGTGCCCTCCAATGGGACTTTGTCCGTAGTAGAGGAACAACAATCTATTTCTGTTTTCCCAAAAGCAGAAATAGAAAGGAGCATGGCAGTTAACACAATAAAAAGGGAGACTAATTTCATACGGTTCTCCGATCTATACCCCGAAGTGTAGAATCAATCTCCCCTCATTCCTAGTTAATAAATATGTAGAAATATTTTAAAATATAGGGCTCCATTTCAGGTTGCTTAAGGAAGGGTGTTTTGTACAAAAATTTTCACGAATCACCATCCGTAATTAAATAGAAGAAGAGGCGGCAAGGTATGGAATCTCTTAACCTTTCGCAATCTCTAGGCTTGGCCCGAATCCTGCATTTTGATGTCATTCCGGCGAAAGCCGGAATCCATATAAGCTGTGCTGATCCCGGCTTTCGCCGGGATGACGAGTTAGAATTTGCGATTCACTTTTTAAATTTTAATAGCTGAATGATTTTAACTGGTTTCAGAATTTATGCAGGATTCGGGCTTGGATTAAGTGACATGGATTGAACTTGTGTCTAAAGAATAAATGGGTATTCCTGTGTTTAAAAACCTGAACAACTTGAACCAGTTGAAATTTAAGCATATTTTTACGACGTTTATATCTTCAACCTGGCACTTAACGTGCAGGAGATATAGTTCTTATTTGCTTTGGTTTTATATGCGTATTAAAAAAAACATTTACATGATTCTTCTTGCTCTCTGCCTAAGCACAGTTATCGGACATAGGAGTGCGTTTTCTGATGATTTTGACACAACAAAATTGCCTCAATTTAAGGAAATGTTATTAGGTGGATTAACACCAGAAGAAGTACAAAAAATAAAGGATTACATATACTCACACAGGGAAGATGCTAGGGTTGGAGGTAGTTTGTTGGACGCCGTAGGAGCTATTATTCATTTTTCGAGTGAGAGTAATTTGAGTCCAGATATTGGTGCAATATCCGATATTTCAAATTACATTAACGAGACCTTCCCGAAAATTAACTACCAGAGCTTGTATACAGATGTTAGCCGCGCCGCAAGCATACAAGGTGTGCGGTCAGAGTTTATTGAGGGGTTGCTTCAGACAATTCCAAAACAGAGACTTTCAGAGCCAGAAATCTTGCGGCAAGCGGCACATTCTACACCGGGATTATTTGGGTGTCACTTAAAGGAAGTCGATCCAAACATATTAGAAAATATTATGTTTAAAGAATTAGCCGGGCAAATATTTGCTACCACAGATGATTCTTCGAGTCCCGAATATCAAATGGCCTGTGATAGGATGCGGATCCTTTTGGGGGATCCAAGATTTGACCCTTCCATTATAAGTAGAATTCATACCCCCGATTACTGCCAGACTTTTTTTGGTTCTTCATACAACGCAGATGTGTTGTGCCCCAAGATACTTCGCTTTGCAGAACATCTCCCCGCAGATATTTCCAGTGTATTCAACAAAATAATAAACCCAAAAAAGCCAGAAAAGAAACCGTTTACAAAACGTGATAGCGATTTAACTGAATTGATGAGGGCTGTGGAAGCTAATAATCCAGAAAGGGTGAAGGAACTCCTAGTAAAATGCCCCGATAAATCCATTATGGACCTACTCATACAAGATGATCATAAAAAATGTGAAACGGACGATTTCTCCGAGGCATTTATTAATCATATTAAAAAGAATGCGTGTGCGGATATAGATAAACAGGAAAGGCAATTTGGGAAAACGGCATTAATTATGGCCACCGAAAAGGGGTACACGGAAATTATTGCATTCCTGTTGCAAAAAGGTGCAGACGCAAATTTAGAAACAAAATCTGATGAAACTGCGTTAACAATTGCAGCGTTTATAGGCGAACTCTCAAGTGTTAAGCAACTTCTTGCGGACGGTGTTTTTGTATATGTGGATTCCAATGTTGAGAAGGCAATTCTCAATGCGGAAGAGGGTAGAACACAGGTCAAAGAACAAGTGCTTCCGGATACGGCTTCACCCGGGGTAGGAACTGTTATTCTCGACGAATATGATCAAATAATTGCCATGTTAAATCGGGCTAAAGAAAACAATGAGTTGATAGAGATTGTAAGGAAAATAGAGCTCTTAAGTCCTTACTTTCAGGGAAAAGCCTTCTAAGTATATTCCCCGGCGAGAAAATCTCATAAGGGGTGTAAACCTTCGCCTATTTCTTCTGGAGCGTTACCTTAATGCGAGAACAACCCTTCTGGATAGGGGCCATCAGGCTGATAAAGGGCCCGGTAGGTCAGATAGTTTCTGATGATTAATTTCACGTAGGTTCTTGTCTCTGTGTATGGAATCTCCTCGATAAATTCCAATGACTCGGGTCTCCATCTTGTGTCGAGCCATTTCGAGGCCATTTTTGGCGAGGCATTGTAACTGGCGAGTACCAGGACCCATCTTCCGCGGAATCTCTTTAGAAGATCTTTAATATTGGCGGTTCCCAATGGGATATTAATTGAAGGATCAAAAAGTTCCCCCGTCTTTGGTACAGGTAGGTGGAATTGTTTCGCAATGTTTGACGCAGTGGCGGGTAGAAGCTGCATAAGCCCATAGGCATCAGCGGGGGAGAGGGCTTTGGGATTGAAGGCGCTCTCCTGCCTCATTATGGAAATGATCATGTATGGATCTATCTCAAACTCTTTTGCCGCCTTTGTGATCTCATTCCAATATGGTCTTGGGTACAGAAGCCAGATGTACCAGTCTGGTAGTGTTGGTTGCTCGGTTTTTAATTTGTATATCTGCTGAATCCCCGCGAGCTGTTTGTTCGCCTGAATATAAAGTTGCGCGCTGTAGAGCCGAAGCCTCCAGGGGAGGGCATCTGCGTCAACGCCCATTTTGATGGCGGCCTCTAGATAGAAGAGGCCTAGTTCATCCAAGCCCACAGCGATTAATCTTTCAGCGAACTTCAGCCATTCCAGATACGCCTTTGGGGTATTGGTTAACAGATC
>MGRR01000022.1 GCA_001798265.1 Deltaproteobacteria bacterium RIFCSPHIGHO2_12_FULL_43_9 | reverse complement strand
AAAACCAATCCTGCGTTGAGCGCAATTCTGCTAAAGAATGTCTTCCGGTTTTGTCTATAAGGGCATATTGAAATACCCACCCCACGCCGGTCGCGTCAGGTCCAAGTTCGGTGCTAACGCCATCAGGAAGCTGCCCTGTAATTTTCGAAAGATACTCTAAGACCCTCGATCTCGCCCAATATATATCTGTTCCATCCTCAAAAATTACATAAACATACGAAAAACCGAAATCAGAAAAACCTCTTATTGCCTTAACCTTGGGTGCGCCAAGAAGGGCGGTCATTATAGGATATGTAACCTGATCCTCGATGATGTCGGGTGAGCGGTCCCATTTTGAATATACTATAACCTGTGTGTCGGAAAGGTCCGGTATCGCGTCAATTGGGATGGATTTGAGTGACATCCATCCTCCGATTGCGGCAAATAGCACAAGAATAAAGACGATAACACGGTTTTTGGCTGAAAATTCGATGATTTTTTTTATCATCTTTTATTAGCTCCTGTGTCTCTACTAGAGTGTTTCATAAATTTTGCGTATATGAATCCCTTGTGTCATTCCGGCGAAAGCCGGAATCCAGTATGCGTTTTATGGATCCCGGCTTCCGCCGGGATGACACACCAAAACTTTTGAAACGCCCTACTACATGCACATCTGCATTGCGTCGTGCCACTCTTGTCCTGGGGGGCATTCTGGTCTGGTATCCCCCTCTTTTTTCATTGCCTCTATAGCCCCTTTCAGTCGGGATTCTGAATCAATTAAAAAATTAGCGCTTGTTACTATTCTCTCACCACCAGACAACCCTTCTGTTATTGAGACCTCTTCACCAGCCCGAACCCCGATCTTAACCATCCTTGGTTCAAAACCACCAGATCCATCCGCTACGAAGACCCAGGCCTCTTTCCCTGTTTCAAGGACTGCGTCTGAGGGTATAACGACCTTTATTCCCAGAGGGACTAGAATGGAGACATCAAAATATGCCTCGGGCCATAATTGAGTCGGGACCTTTTCTATCTGAATCCGTGCCTTGGCTGTTCTTGTCGTCGGATTAATTACCCTATCAACAGAGACAACGGTGCCTTCCAGGGTTTCCCCTTCAAGAGACCATCCTGAAACCTTTGCCTTCAGGCCTGGCTGAATATCTGGAATGTCCATTTCGAATACCTCCGCGTAAACCCATGCATCCTCTCCTGGTTTCGGAAGAAGCAGGCTTCCGCCAGCCTTGCCGGTTTCTTCCAGAGTTTTGATCTGCGCGTCAGAGAGTCCAAGAATTTTTAGCCTCAGTTTCGATGATTCAACCATCTGCTGGGCGGACTGGCGTACATCCTCCAGCGGGGCATTTTTCACATCCTTCAAATGCTGAACGCTTTCCAGAAACTCCCTTTGCGCCGTGTAGAGTTCCGGATCAAAAGCGGCGCGCCCAACTGCGTCCACAACCTTAATAAGAGGTTTTACTTCAGCCACCCCAAGTTTCGCACCGATCTTTTGCACATCTTCCATTGTAAGGGTTACTTTTGCGTGTCCCGCGGGGAGTGCTGAATGTTTATGCCCTTCCGTCGGCGCAGTGCTGGAGCTCATCTCCTTTTTTACCAGATTCATTCCACAGATCGGGCATTGCCCAGGTTTTGCCATCTGAACCTCTGGGTGCATCGGGCATGTCCAGATCTCATATTGAGACATGGTATGATCATCCACTCCCTTTTGTCTTGGTGGTTGGTCGAAAATTCCCCAGACCATCAGAAAGAGAAGGAATCCCGTTCCGATCAGGACCAAAACCTGCTTTTTGGGGGTGAGTCTTGAATACCATTCCCGTAGCTTCTGCCACTCTTGTTTAACGCGTTCAATTATCTCAGTTATTTTCATTACCGGTCTCCAAATTAAGAGATTCCTCCAGTCGGAATTGTGCTGAGCGTGCGTCCCAGGAGTTGTTCTAATCTTGATAGAACCTCAACATATTGGGTAAGAAGCTGATAAAATGTGATCTGCGATGCGTAGTATGACCGCTCACTGTCGAGAAGTTCGATAAAATTAATCTGCCCCGCCTGATAAGCAGCCCTCGACGATTTGAATGTTGTTGATGTCTGTGGAATAAGTGCTGTTTCATAGATTGTCAAAAGCTTTGAGGTGGTTTGAACCTTTGTCGAGAGTGCGACAAAATCCACCTGAGTAGATCGAAGCGCTCTGGTGAGTTTTGAATCTGCCTCTATCGCCAGACTTGTTGCCGCATTGATCTCCGGGATCTCTTTCATCAAAAACCAGAGTGGAATTGAAATTTCAACATTGAGTCCGTAGGCACCGGGTTCATCATTTGTAAATGGTTTACGAAATGAAAAGAGTGTTGTCGGTCCCAGTTTCCATTTCGCGCTCTCTTTACTGAAATTAGCAGCCTCTGATAGGAACTTCGCCCTCTTGATTTCGGGGGTTTCCGATAACTCTGTATCCCTAAGCTCTCCCAAATTGCCATTAGTTTGTGGTGTTTTTATCTCCCCGCTTGGAAGTACTACTTTAGCATCTGCATCCCTGTTCATTGCGGCGTTGAGCTGTGCTAGCGCTACAGCATGTTCCTGCTCTGTGAGGATAAGGTCATTCTCTAGTTTTGTCTGTTCAACATGGATCTTCATCTCATCCTGTTGTGGTGCCTGACCGGTTCCTCTTCTTGCCTCAACAATCCTTGCCATATCTCTGAAGATCTCTCTCAGGGCGTTAAGGAGGGTTAATGTTTTTTCCAGAGAGTAGAGGTTGTAATAGGAGGTGACGACCTGCCGCCTTACATCCCACTTGGTGGTGAGCAGTTCCTGCTCAGAGGCGAAAGCGCGCTGTCTTTGGGAGGAGCTTTTATAAATCAATTCCAATGGGAATTCTACCTTTTGGGATACGAGCCAAAAATTCATTGGCCCGTTGTTAACCTCCATAAAATTTAACTTTTCCTCTTTCATCCATCCAGCCATTGGGGCCTCGGGCCAACCCTGTGAAATAACCATTGAATGTTCCGCGTCTACCCTTCCTTTCGCGGCGGCTATCTCAGGATTATTTCCTATCGCGATTTCAATCGCCCTATCCAGTATGAGGACGTCAGCCGCAATTACGGGGTGCAGGTTAACAAAAAACAGTGTTGTAAATATAATCCTCTTCATATCAGTCCTTCACATCAATCGATTTTCTACTTATATTCGCCCACTCAATTATAGCCCCCTTGTCTTCTTCAGAGAGCCGGTTTTCCGGATGCATTATTTTATAACGCAACGGTGGCATGGTGTCATCCGAGATTACCTTTTTAATTGCATCCAGATCCTCTTCCGGTGATCCATGTCCGTGGAACGGAAAATCATGGGTTACATCAAGATGCTTTTTCCCCTCCCTGACATCATGATCCATCAGCTGTTTTATGCCCGGAAGTTTGTGGTACCAGGGATGCATGGTCTGTTGGCTATGGCAGTCGAAACAACTCCTTTGAAAAATAGTTTTCACACTTCTTTTGTACTCTTCATTAATTTGCATAAATTTAATCTTCTGATGTTCCTCCGATGGATGAGAGATGCCTTCTCCCGGTGGCCTCGGCTTGATGTTCTGGTGAGCGTTTGCATGCTCAACAATTGTTATCATAGCCAGTGAAATAAAAAAGCTTTTTATTGTCACGAAATTACCCCGCCTCATAAACGCTATCCCATTATAATATCCATATAAAATAGAAATTAAACACTATTTCAAGAGATGCCTGGTGTATAGACCCCAGGCATCTCTTCGTTTGAAGGACATAATTCATTATATTAGCCGTTCCAGGTAGCTATGGATCCGTGAATTCTCCCTTCTCTTGACCTGAACCTGCTTTTTCTGCCGCACCTCTTTCTCCTTATTTAGAATGGCTTGATGGTCCATTTTTATATTTTCATCGTCGGCCATATCCCCTTGCTGGTAGAGAGTAGCGGCCTCTGACGAATCCTGATGGCGCTTCCAGGTGCTCGAGTGGCCGTTTTTGGTAAAGAGAGGGTTCAGAAGGATTATGGATAGTATTATTAAAAATGTAGTTTTCATATATTTGCTTCCTTTAAGTAATGTTTTAGTTTTCAATCAAGTGCTTAGTGAACAATAAAAATATGTTTGTTAAAGCCTGAAGACCTGCGTAATGAATCGGGTAGGAATTATGGAAAGGTTTTCGTTTTTCGCTTCCAACACACTAGAGTCAGACAGGATGTGGTTGGAGATGCGGTCAATTGGGGTGATACCGATACTTTCGTGCCCGGTTTCCTTCATTGAATACGGGTAAGGTATATTATGCGAGGCGCAAGAAAAGTGTGCACAGGTTGCGAGGCAGGTTTCACATGAATGGGCGGTAATATCTTGCGCCCCGCCCTGATGTGTAGCTTCGGCATGGCTCCCAATGGCAGTGTGTGCGCAGAGGTTAAAACCAGACGCAATGTGAACGATGAGGGCTAAGCCGAGTACAATCAGTAATTTTTTATTAATCAGGGGAGTTTGCATTTTTACACACTTCACTACTATTTGGGTCTTTGATGAACCTTACTTCTTTTGATAGGTATTACGAAGCATGATGACGGTTTGTGACAATGTCACAAATGGATGCTAGGAGCGTATTCTTACATGGAAGGGAAAGAGATCAATAATAGTGGTATGGGCCTCACGGAGCTTAGGGATGAGGAATTGATGAAGGCTTATCAATTGGGGGATGAGGGTGCGTTTGAGGTTTTGTACACCAGGCATTCACCCAAGGTTTTTGGTTTTCTGAAAAAACGCGTTATTAAGCAAGATATTGCTGAGGATCTCTTCCAGGCGGTCTTCCTTAAGCTCCACAAATCCCGTTCCACCTATAACTCAACCCTCCCATTTCTACCATGGCTATTTGCGCTTGTTCAGAGTGTTATGGTGGATGGAATAAGGAGTAAAAAAAGGATACAAGAGGTTGTTTATTCAACGATACCGGAAAAAGCTGCCACCGAATGCGGGGGAGAGTCTGTTGGATTACAGGGGCTACACGGGCTCTCTGCCCTGTCGGACGCCCAGAGGAAGGCCATCCAGCTTCGCTATGAAAAGGAGCTTTCGTTTGACGAGATCAGCAGCGAACTCAAAACCTCGCCATCCAATGTCCGACAGCTCATAAGCCGTGGGATCCGGCGACTGAAAGAAATGGGGGGAAAACAATGAGCATTGAATATAAAAATCGCTCTTTGGACGTAGATGAGTTCCAGGAGTTTGTCTCCACCGCGTCAAGCCTTGAGCCACCCCGCGCAGTTTCAGTAAAGATCGTTGGCGAATTAAGGCGGGCTCTAAACCCGCCACCGGCAGCAATTTTTATGAAATTATCCATTATTCATCTCCTTGTGGGAACAATAACGCTTCTCTTCTGCCCGCAATTTGGCGTTGGCATTTTTCATAATCATGGATTAGTGGCTCTTTTTGAGCGTTTCGGGCACCTTGGATGTATGATTCTTTGTGGAGCCCTCTTTTTGGGAAGCAGTATGGTGGTAGCGGCCGCCGTTCTTCGACCAGAAGAGATAAAGATTCTTCGCAGAGGGACCATTTTTCATCTAATGCTTCTCTCTACCCTGTCGATAGCCCTGTTTTCCTGTGTTAACGCCGAGATTACCTTAAGCCGTGGCATGGTTTGGTTTCTGGGATCTGTACTGGGGGGTATTACTGCCTTGGAATTTTTATGGTCCATCCGCCGGCATATTATTCTCTCAAAGTAAATTTCGTAATCGTGTCACAATATTCCTGAATAGCGCGTAATGAGTTGTGTGTTTTTTATCAGTAAATGATAGGGAGGTATTTATGAATAGAAAACGATGTTTATTTTTTATTGCGGCCACACTCCTTTGGAGCGCGACCCTTCTAGCAGAGCGTGGTGAGGTTGTTACCCCCATGATTATGGGGAACATGGTTCACGTGAATAATAAGATATGCGCTTCCAGTCATACCGTAATGGCTGAACAGGATATCGGAAAATTTACGAGCAGAGTAACTTATGAGGGTTCCGATCCCAAATATGGGAAATTGAAGGGAAAGACACTTGTGTTCAATCAATGTTGCACTGACTGTATAAAAAGGTTCAAGACGCAGTGGAAGGAAAATCCTGAGGCCATTATGGAGTTTCATGGCCTGAAATAAATTTAATCAACTATATTCTCGCCGCCATCTATTCCAATGACGTTGCCAGTAATCCATTCTGTGCCGGGAAGGGATAGGGCAACAAGGGATTTTGCTACATCTTCCGGTGTGGTCAATCTTTTGGATGGGTTCTTGTATTTTGCAAATTCCATTATCTTTTCCGCGTTCGGTATTTTTCTTAGTGCCGGTGTGTCCGTGACACCCGCTCTTATCGCGTTAAATCTTATCCCATGCTCACCCAGCTCCAGTGTCAATTGCCTGCAGTGTGATTCCAGTGTTGCTTTTGCAGCAGAAATGGCGCCATACGTTGGGAAAACCCTCTCGCCACCGGAACTGGTCATGGCATAGACCCTGCTCCCCTTTCGTAGCAGATTTCTGGCAACCAGATCCTGTGTCCAGTAGACAAGGGAATGGGCCATGACATCAAGGGTCATCTCAATCTGGGCCTTTGTCATCTGCTGTGATGGATCAGGATGAATAAAGGGTTTTAGGGTTCCAAAGGCGAGTGAGTGAAGGAGGATATGAATTGGTTCCCCGTTAAGTGCTGGTGCTATCGAGTCCAATACCTCTTTTCTTTTTATCTCATCGGAGGCGTTAACGTTGAAGAAGAGTGCTTTTTGGCCGGTTTTTTCGATTTCTTGTTTCAGCGCTTCAACAAGTGGGAGTGTTGATCTTCTGTCAAGATGGACACCGATTATGTTGATTCCGGCGGCCGCGAATTCTTTCGCGGCGGCGGCCCCAAAACCACTGGAGGCACCAAGAATTAATGCCCATTTAGACTTTAATGTTTGGGATTCCATTTTTAGTTGATGTCTACGCCGATTACGTATTTTTTGCCCTCAGCAGTTTCAACCAGGAATTCGACATTATCAAACAGATCCTTTGTCACCAGCCATTTAAACGAATTATCGCTCGATTCATACCAGGTGTCTGTTGCGATTTTAGCGCTACCGATTGTGTGAAAGTTTCCGGTTACAACACCGCCTGCTATTGCTGCGATTTGGGGAGATGCTTCATTGTTTGTGCGAAAATTGCCAGTTACGACACCTTGGGCCAGCAGTTGTACTTCCGGTTCATAAAAATTGCCGGTTACGACACCGCTCAACTCGGCTTCAAGTACTGCGTTGGTTTCTGGTTCATTGGATTGTTGACTCGTTGTGTTGTCGTTGTTTGAAGGCTTGTAATTCCCCGTCACTAATCCTGCCATTGAAATAGATGGAGTAGCCAATATCAGTAAGATGTAGACAAAGAATTGTAAGCGGAGATGGTTTTTCATAATATTACTCCTTCTGCTCACTTGATGAAGCAGGGTAAGTTAACGGGAACCATTGCAGATGTAAATGATAAACATCTGTTGGTTCTGGATGCTCTGTTAAGCGCCGATTAAGTTTTCTTAAAAATTCATAGATGCTCTCTTTTACGAATCCGATCTCTTCTTTGGGAATCGCGACCAAAAGCCCTGTATATTCTCTTAAATCACGGTCGATATTCTCATTCATCGCCTCCTGCGCGAGCTGAAGCATTGAGTGGTGATAGTGTTTTACCGCGAGCTTGGCTACCTCTCCGGGCCACTCAACTGTTTTATCCAGCTGGATTAATTTGCCGTCATCGGTTCTGCGAAGCATCCCGGATTCAATCAGCCTGGCGATTGCCTCTGATGCTTCTGCCGGCGTGATTTTCTTTTTTAATTTATTCGCGATCCATTCCGGATCTTCGTTGAAGTTTTTTAAACGCACCATTTCCCAGACTACGAGATAATACCATTTCGAATATAGTGTTGACTGATATTCGCTGATTATCGCGGCCGGTTTTGTCTTTCTAACATTGTCCAGTTGATCAAGCAGTTCCTTTTGTTCTTCCACATCCTGGCTCTGATTAAAAAGTACGAGTTTTTCAAAAAACTCGCTCTCCTTTCTCCCGAGCTTCATTGCCCTTACCAGTTTATATATAGAGGCGTGGCTGATATTCCTCTGGCCATCCATAATCATTTTGAGATAGCCGGGAGAGCCGAAGGCGGCAAGCCTTGCAAATACTCTAAAGCTAAATTTATTATTTTTTGTTTTTCTGTCCCGATAATAATCTTTCAGAAAATCGCGATAGTTTATATAAGCAAAAACCTGATTCATCTCTACCTACCCACCTATTAAAACGAGGGGTGTGAAGTTTATAATTTTTTAAATTGATAATGTCAACAAGAGCGAACAATCCACTTTTTGCTAAGTGAACAGCATTTGAGTGTTGACCTAAGCCAAGGTGTAGGTTACAAATTTCATTTAACCTAGGAAATTCAAGGGGGTTACTTAATGTCAAAGAGTGAACGGGATGCGCTTTTATCCAAGCCAATTTCAGGCTTTTCCCTCTATGAGGGAAAGAGTGTTCCTGACATCCTGAGGCTCTTTGGCGGCACCTCATTTCAGAGCAGGAAGCTGAATCGCGCGTATGAAATCTATCAAAATATGCTCAAAGATGATGATTGCACGATCTTTCTAGGGCTTGCCGGAGCCATGATTCCGGCGGGGCAGGGGGAGCTCATTGCCCATTTGATCCGCGAACGGATGATCGATGTTATCTTTTCAACCGGAGCCCAGATCTATCACGATTTCTATGAGGTGTTGGGTGGGATGCACTACGTCGGGACCGAGCATGCAGATGATGATAAACTCAGGGAGCTAAACATAGACCGAATATACGATACCTATGGTGATGATAATGCGTATCAGGATCTGGATAACAGGATTGAACATGCGTGTAGCCTGCTTCCAGAGGGAAATTACTCTTCATGGGAGCTAATCGCACATTTTTACAAGATCCTCTCCGAGGGTAGGAAGCCTAAAGAGGGGATCACCCGGGCAGCCATAGAAACCGATACCCCTTTATTTATTCCAACATTCCACGACAGCTCATTGATGTTCGGTATCCTAAAACATTTCCATACGACCGGGAGGAGG
>MGRR01000021.1:12774-12977 GCA_001798265.1 Deltaproteobacteria bacterium RIFCSPHIGHO2_12_FULL_43_9 | reverse complement strand
CCGAGGCGAAGCCGAGGGATCTCGACCGAAAAGAGATCCTTCGCTCCGCTCAGGATGACGTGTGCGCTCGCAATGACGACTACGCTCGCAATGACGACTACGCTCGCAATGACGACTACGCTCGCAATGACGACTACGCTCGCAATGACGGAAGAGATTCCCGTGGAGATCCCCACGCGCTTCGCGCTGGGGATGACGTGCAT
>MGRR01000021.1:3580-12753 GCA_001798265.1 Deltaproteobacteria bacterium RIFCSPHIGHO2_12_FULL_43_9 | reverse complement strand
GGTTTTACCCTGATTGAGTTGTTAGTCGCGCTCTTTCTTATAACAATAATTAGTGTCTCCACGACACAGGCAATCGTTCAGGCAAACAATATCAAGGATAAACTTCAGAGAGAGGGTGAACTATATCACGGCATTCAGGTTAGTATGGCACTGATGGAGCGGGACATAAGGCAGGCATATCACAGGGCACAAAAGGAAGAAAAAAAGGCAACACCTGGTGAGAAGCCGCCACCAGAAGGTGGTGAGGGCGCAACTCCACTGCTGCTTCCAGCGGAGGAGGATGTAAAGAGATCGAAAACCGATCTCTGGGGAACAAAACAGGAGATACATTTTACAATGCTGGGGCATAGGCAGATTTTTGAAGGAATCCCTGAATCTAAATTTTCCGAGGTTGGTTACTTTTTAAAAAGCAATCCAGAAAAAAATGGGCTCTACGTTTTAATCCGCCGGGAATCCACTGTTCCGGATGGCGATGTAAGGGTCGGCGGCGAGGAACAGGAATTAGCTGAGAATGTTAAATCTCTCAATTTTCGTTATTACAACCTCAACGAAGAAGAGTGGCAGGATAGATGGGACACTGAAAAGCTAGACTTTAAAGAGCTTTTTCCTGAGGCCGTAGAAATCACGATGACAATGGTCGATGTAAAAGATAGGGACGTTACATTCTCGACAATTGTTCAGATTCTTCTGCCAAATAATGTTAAAAAGGAGATAGATGAGGGAATTTAACATTCAAAAAAAGAGGTCCAAGAGATTCCTCGCTTCGCTCGGAATGACGGACAAAATCGGAATGACGGGGGAACCCGGAATGACGGGGAAAAACGAACTGACGGGGGAAAGCGGTGTCGCCCTTCTTATAGTCATCTCCGCTATTTTAATTATTACCATCGTCATAGTCGAAATGACATTCAACGCACAGATTTTTAACGCGCTGACGAGAAACAGACTGGAATCACTGCAAGCCACCGAATTATCAAAAACCGGCATTGAAATGGCGATTCTGGAACTTAATATCTACAAACAGATAACTGACAAGCTCAAGGGGAAAGATGCCATTCAAAAGGCGCTTAGGGGACAAGCGAAAAAATTGTTAAATTTCGGCTTTTTATACCCACCCCCCATCACCGAGGAACTCTCAGAAAGTATGAAAAGTGAGTTTGAAGAACTTGAGAAGAAATCCGCGTTGAGAGGTTCCGTCAAATCTAAAATAGCTGATCTGGGCGGGCGAATAAATCTAAACAATTTTGCTAAATCGAAAGAACTCTCAGACGCGACAAGATTTCTACTGAATTCGTTACTTAATCTGGAAACCAATAAAGACCCTGTCGCGAGGGAAAAGTACAGGGATGTAAATGTAGCGAATATTGTAAATAATATCGCCGATTACATAGACCCAGATAGGAACAAAACAGGGGGTGGCGAGGAGAATCTCTGGTATCAAAGACAAACCCCTTCCCGCTTCGCGAAAAATCTGCCACTGGACGATATTACGGAGCTCAAACTCATTGAAGGCATCGACGAGAATATTTATTCTCTCCTCGTTGATAAAGTTACAATCTATGGCGAAAAAATAAACATAAATACTGCGCCAAAGGAGATTTTAGTCGCGCTAATGCCCTCAATCGATGAAAAAGAGCTTGCGGAGCTGCTTAAATTGAGAGAGGAGCAGCCCTTCGCGGATCAGGAGGATTTCGAAAAATATGCCAAATCTACCCTGCGGCAGGATGAAACCTTCAATACTGATCCGAAGATTCCGCTATCCGGAAAGAGCACTATTTATAGCATAACATCTGTCGCGCAGGTTGGCCGGGTTACACGCAAAGCAGATGTCGTAGTTGAACAGGATAAAGAAATAAAGATTTTAAGCTGGGAATATAGCTAGGAGATCATATGAGATTACTCGCAATTGACGTTGGACATTACAGCATCAAGGTTCTGGAAAGTGATATCGCTTTCCGATCTGTTCAGCTGCTCAATTATGTCGATATACCACTGCATAAAACGGAAAAATTACCTACGGATGAAGAAATCCTGAAGGCCCTGTCAACTGTCCGGGAGAAAGTAAATTTGGGCAATGCCAGAATTGCCATAAATCTACCATCCGATATCTGTTCAACAAGATTCCTGACACTCCCATTCACGGACAAAAGAAAAATCTCCCAAGCACTCCCATTTGAACTGGAAGATCAGATCCCATTTGACATTGAAGATGTCCTAATAGAACACCAAATTATAAGCAAAGAGGGGAACCAGTCAAAGGTTCTGGCCTGCATAATGCAAAGGAAAAACCTCGAAAAGATCCTAGGTGACTGGAAGGGGATAGGCCTAAATCCAGACCTTGTAACCATCGGCTCTGTTTCGATGAAAAACCTGACCCCTCTGCGATTTGAAGAATACGGGGGAATTTACGCAGTACTCGATCTTGGACATGCTCAGACCAATATTTCAATTATCAAAGAGGGCTCAATTCTATTTGCCAGAACCATCCCTGTAGGTGGATTTATAATCACCAAAGAACTCGCATCAATATACAAGGTGGACTTTGAAGAGGCCGAGAGGGCTAAAGTAGAGCAGGGATTCGTACTGGCGGGGGGGGAACTCAAGGTCACTGAGGAACAGCAAAAATTCTCTGACTCAATAAAAAACGGGCTCTCACCCCTTTTAAAGGAAATTCAGCAGACATTCCTCTTCTTCAAAACAGAAGAAAAGTTAAATATTGATCAGGTTCTTATTACGGGAGGCACCTCCCTGCTTCGTAATCTAAATGCGTATCTTCAAGAAGAGTTAAGGGCTCCCGTACAACAACTATCAGTTTTAGAAACATTATCCGAGAGTCAGATACCGGTGACACCCAAAAATGACGCAATTCTGTCACAGGCAATATCTCTGGTTCTGGGCGGGGGAACAGCAAAGAGCGGGGAACAGATCAACTTCAGAAGAGGCGAATTTGCCAGGGTCAAAAAAGAGGGGCTTTTGGAACCACAATATGCTTATCTTGCGAAGGTGGCTTCCATCCTCCTCTTTTTATTCCTGTTTAATATGATCGGGAAATATATAATCTATAAATTCCAGTACAAAAGAATTGAAAATCAGGTGACAAAAACGCTCACACAGTCTTTTCCAAATATTCCAGCAGCCATTCTGGAATCGCCCCAGCGGCTTAAAGGCTTCATTGAAAAGGAACTTCAAAGAAAAGAAGAGCAGGAGGATATAATAGGGAGTGAGGTTACGAGAGAAATTACACCTCTTCGAATTATATCTGAATTATCAAAACTCACCCCCGAAGATATAGCCCTGTTTATTACGGATCTGAATATAGTTAATAATAAGGTAAAATTAAGTGGTACGGTTGGCTCCGTTGAGGCTGTTGACAGATTATTTACCGCCTACAAAAGCTATTCCCACTTCAGTAAACCGGAGAAAAGGGGGATAACAGCAACAGAGGTGGGGCTTGGGCAGCAATTTACATTTGAATTTGATACCAATCTCTAGAGGAGATGATTAATGTCCATTTTGAAAACGATAAAAGAAAAATTAAAATGGAAAAATGTCAGGGAAATCCCGCTCGTATCCAGTTCAATCGAGCAGCTCGACCGCCTGACACCGGAGCAACGCCGGATCGTAGCGGTATCTTTCAGCGCAGCATCATTAATATTATTACTTATGATCTTTTATAGGGGGTACAACGCAGTAAGTTCCCTGAAAGGTTCCATAAGCAGCGGGCAATCCGAACTTAACAAGGTTGCGGAGTTTAGTCGTGATTATAAATCCTTCTCCGAGGATATAAAAAGCATAACGAGTGAAATCAGGAGACGACCAAAGACTTTTCAACTTAAAAATTTTGTCTCCGAACAGGCACTACGGGCCGGGATTTCAAAGGCAATGACTACGGGGCTAAAGGAAGAGCTTATGCCACCCAAGGATACACTTCAGGAGGCCGTGGTTAATGTAAACTTCTCAAGGGTAAGTGTGAAAAAACTGATGAACTTTTTATTTGCCGTTGAAAGGTCCCGATTTGTAACGCGGGTAAAAGAGCTCCACATGAAGGTAAGAAGTGATGACAACAGGTTTCTTGACGCAAGTGTTGCAGTCTCAACAGTGTTGGAGGCACAAAAATAGATGGCTTCTAAATACAAATTACCATTTTATATCGGCTACGGCATCATACTCTTTCTCATTTTTATATATTTAACGTTCCCATTTGAACAGTTAAAAACAAGGATATTTGCCACTATTCATCAGGATAGCGGATTAAAAATTGAAGCAACCAGTGTTTCCCCCTTACTACTTCGCGGTTTAGGATTAAAATTCAGGGGGGTAACAATAAGCGGCACAATTCCGGGTCTTGATAAAAATATTTCAAAACCTGTAACCGTTGACAAATTCTGGATAGGAATCTCTCCTCTGAGTCTCATTTTCGCAAAACCAAGGATAAAGGGTGGGACTGATATATTCGGCGGATCGATTAAAGTAACGGCCAATTTTCAGGACTTTTTGAAATCTCCGCCAAACAGCGTCAAGATAAAAATGGATGACATCAATCTATCCGACATACTAAACCTTGAAGAAGAGGGAATAAATTTAAAAGGTGATATTTCCGGAACTATTAAGCTGGAAGGCGATCTCTCTAATCCAGTTTCACTTTCCGGGGAAATCGATACCGATATCAGCCGCGTTTCACTCAAAAAAGGGATGATCTCCGGCTTTACGTTGCCCGATATCTCAATCAAAAAAGGAACAATAAAGGCTTCTCTGCTTAAAGGCGATCTAAAAATAGAAGAGTTCGAAATCGGCTCCCCCAGTGAAGATCTGCACTTTATCTACACGGGAAATATTAAGCTTGGAAGAAGGATACAATATTCGCAGGCAGACCTTGTCATGAAAATTAAATTCTCTGATAAATTAAAGAATGATTTTCAGGCCTTCTTACCCCTGTTGGAGGCGGCGAAAAAACCCGATAATTACTATGCCTTCAGACAGAAGGGGGGATTTGCCGATGGCCTGCCCCTGCCTGTACCGCTACCCTAGAATTAATCCAGCCTTTCAGATCCTGCAGCGGAACCTTTTTGTCGACCTCATTGAATATCTCATGGTAGAAGCCATTATATTTTATTTTTGTAATCCACTTTGGCGCAATAACTGAGCAGAGTTTTTCAATCGCGGAGATATCAACTATTTTATCTTCATCAGCATATTGCACGAGAAGAGGATTTTGCCACATTGGCGCTTTTTGCAGCGCCTTTCCCATCTCATCGAACAAACCATAAAAGAATGGCGCGCTCGCGCGATTGTGAACCAGCGGATCCTTTATATAATCGTCAACTACACGACGATCGTGTGAAAGTAATGTCGGATCAACCTCGTTATAAAGGGTAATGCGGGGGGCAAGCAATTTCATGGCGGGGAGCATCACCTTTTTAAATTTGGGAACATTGATAGCCAAACCAAAGAGGGGGGAGGACAATATTACACCCTTAATTTCATCGGATTTTTTCAGCTGCTGAAATCTGAACGCCAGCAAACCGCCAAGACTGTGACCAAACAAGAAGAGCGGCAACGCGCCCCTGGAATTTCTTATCCTTTCGGTAAACATGGAAATATCGTCGTAGAATTCATTAAAATTCTTTATAAATCCCCTCTCCCCCTGACTTTTACCATGTCCGCGCAGATCAAATGAGAAAGATGAGATACCATCCTTTGTTAAATCAGAAGCAAACTGATCGTATCTTCCGGAGTGCTCGGCAAACCCATGAATAATAATCAGATTATATTTCGGTTTTTCCGCCTCCCAGTAACGGGCAAAAAGCTCTTTGTTGTCCGAAGATAACAATTTCTCCTCCCTACGCTTCATACTCAATGCTATACTCCGGATCAGTAGTCATATCAATAAATTCTCCAGCCCTGGCCTCCGGACACCACTTTTTAAATATACAGTAAGGACAGCTGGAAATGTTTGGAACAATGTTTGAATTATTGATTTCTGACGTAATTCTTCGCCACTCATTTATGACAGGCCCTCTGGATTCAGAATTCCATGGGATATCGATTCTAAAAGGCGCATCAAGAAAGATAATTGAGAGCCCTTTCACCGGTTTCCCGCTGATTGTTTCCAGTCCCGCGGCGTATGACTCGAGCTGAAATTTATATTCCCCGACAAGATGATCAATATTCTGCTTTGACACCTTATTGGTTTTGTAATCCATTATCCTCCAGCCATCGCCACCACAAAGAGCAACATCAATGATCCCTTCTATAATACCTTTATCCAATTTCAGGTGGAATGATAATTCCCGGTGCGCCTCGGCAGTAGCATCAAATAAAGAGCGTATTTCCGGGTTTAGGACATTTAAAGACAGCTTTAGAACCCGGCTTCTGATCTCGGTTGGAACCTCAATTGAGTCTACGATTTTTTTAATGTCCTCGCTAAAAGGATACCATTTCTGAAGAAGCCTGTGCGTCCACCTCCCGACATCGCTCCCAAAACCAGCCTTGCGTTCACCCTCGGTTATTAAAATATCCTCACGATACCTGTAGTGATGGGCAAGCCCACACGTTCTAAATGAGGATATTTCAGATATTGATAACGTAGAGATTTTCTTTGCCGGTTCAACAGATAATTCCGAAACAGGCAACCAATCTGTATCAGGTTTTTCCGCCATATCAATTAATTCACAGCTTACATCCTTAATTTCATAAAAGTCAGGAATCGATTCATAGTTTATCAGGTTGAACACACCAGTGTTGGCAAAGACCTTAAACCATGATGCCCAGGATCCGCTTCGGAATAATTCTCCAGAATCATCCCCCTCTAAATCGTCGGCATCCATGATCAAAACCAGATTTGATATCGCCCTTGTCATAGCCACATAGAGAAGGCGCTTGCTTTCAGCAATATCCTCCTCCCTCTCCAGAAATTTAATATATGAATAATTCCATGAAGGAGTAATTACTCCCCCTGCATCCTTGAATACAGTAGTTGTAACCATGCCATCGCTATCAATAGCAATTCTACCCGGCGTTGGTCGGGGCTGGTAGCGAAGATCCGGAATAATTACATAGCGAAACTCAAGCCCCTTGGCCTTATGAATGGTCATAAGCTCAACTCCACGACTCTCCTCATGGGGCTGAGAAGCTGATTTCTGAATACCTTTTGAAATCATAAACTCGATCCTATCCAGAAACTCTCCCAGGGTGGTTACGGCACCGGACAATTCCTCGCTGATCCTTACAATCTGGAACAGGTTTTCTCTTGCCAGGTCTGAGAGCTGAACAATATCAAGAAATGTCTCTTCAATAACCAGATTCAGAAACTGATTAACCGGAATCTGATCTTTAATCCCCCTTAATCTTTCAATTGTTTTTACAAATCTGAGAATGGAGTACATCTCGTCTTCATCAAGCGCTATATCTTCACCGGGGTTTAATATTTTTCCAGATGAAATAAGATTAAGAATAGACTGATCCTTCAATCCAACAAGAGGTGAGCGTAAAATGCCCGTAAACGCCGTAACATCATTCTTCTTCTCAATAAAATTAAGTAAATTTAAAAAATCATACACCTCGACCTGCTGAAACAAAAGATCGTTGTTATACGAAAAACACGGGATGCCACCCTTTCTTAAGGCCTTTTCAAATGGCGCAATTTGCAGGGAGCCGCGAAAAAGGATTGCAATCTCCTCCGGTTTTACCCCCTCAGAAATAAGTGAGAGAACATATTTTTGGACAATCCTTGCCTGATTCTCCCTTCTGTCACCATCTGAAGATGGGATAGTAAATAAGGCCGGCCTCGTCCCCGTATTTCCGGATTTGGAATCCAGCGAAATATATTCAATACCGCTTCTGTCACGGGAAAATACCTGCGGAAATATGTTATTTATGCATTTTATAATTTCCGGCGACGACCTGAAATTATCTGATAGATAAATAACCTCACCGCCATATTTTAAAAATTCATCCTTGATTCCGTTGAAAATATTAACATCTCCACCCCTGAATCTATAAATGGACTGTTTCGGGTCTCCGACTATAAATAGCCTTCCGGGGAGGAAACAACCATCAGCATCCGAGGAGAGAAGCTTCACTATCTCGTACTGTAACCTGTTTGTATCCTGAAATTCATCAACCATTATCTGCTTGAATTTTGTCTGATAAATATTTCTGATTGTGCTATCGGTAAGGAGCCATTTTGTTTTAATCAGGAGGTCTTCAAAGTCGAGCTCTCCCCTGGCAATCTTCTCTCTGCCATAAGACTCCCTGACATCCGAAATCAGGGTAACTACCGCCTGATTAATATTTTTTTCTTCATCAAGGTCTATTTCATCCTCCCACTCCAATAGTGGCCGGACCTTTTTGAAAAGCTCCTTCAAAACAAAAAATCCTCTTTTTAATGTGACACTATCAGATGAGGAGCGCTTCCTCCCGGCACCCGACAAATTCAGCAGTGGTGGAATGGAGTTTATTAATTCCGGGTTGGAATCCAGCCTTGAAACAATCTCAAGCAACTGAGACCTTCTATCACCCAGGGGATCTCCAGAGTCGATATTGGCTGACCTAAGTAGTGAAAATGCCTCTATCCAAAGGGGATCTGATACAAGCCATTCTTTTATTGTCTTAAGCGGATGTTTCTCATCAATGACACGGGTTTCACGCCTATCCCTTAAATTCTGTAAGGCAATATCGTGGAGTGATTTCATTCCGAAGAGATTTAATAATTTTCTGAAAGCTGCCGTGGGGTTATCCAAATGATATCTGAAATAATTATTAACAGCGGATTGTCTTCTGATCTCGGCAGTTGACTCGTCTATTATATCAAAAATAGGGTCAATTTCCGCCTCAAGTGGATGGTTTCTCAGGAGTCTCGCGCAAAACGCATGTATTGTTGAAACCCAGATCTCATCCTCGGGAAGCTTATACCTGGCAATAATCCGCTGCCGCATCTCGTCAGCAGCCTTTTCAGTAAATGTAATTGCCACAATCTCACGATGGCTAATCCCCCGGCGAAGCGCGAACAGGTATCTCTCGGTTAAAACCGCGGTTTTCCCAGAACCTGCACCAGCTTCAACCAATATATTCTTATCAAGAGACGTCGCGGCGTAGTATTGGCGCTCTGTAAGTTGAATTTTATCCATAAATTAAAACGCCCGAGCAAAAACCCGGGCGTTATACTTAGAATT
>MGRR01000021.1:0-3572 GCA_001798265.1 Deltaproteobacteria bacterium RIFCSPHIGHO2_12_FULL_43_9 | reverse complement strand
AACAAGTGTAAAAGGTTTATCTAACCGCTGTTTTCAATTCATTGCCAGCTCGAAACGCAGGAACTTTTCGTGCCGGAATCTTAATAGCAGCGCCGGTCTGCGGGTTTCTGCCGGTTCTTGCCTTTCTTTTGCTTACATACCATCTGCCGAAACCTGTCAATCGAACATCCTGTCCCTTTTTAAGGGTTTTTTCAATCTGTCCGAAGAGGCTATTAATAGCCTGCTCCGCGTCAGTTTTGGTCAGTTTCGTCTCTTTTGCTATCGCGTCAATCAATTGCGATTTATTCATTATGCCTCTCCTAATAAAAGTTGAACCAAGAAAAGAACAAAGTACGAAAAACACGGTATAGTAATTCAGAAAACGAGTCAACAGAGTTTTTTATTTCAAGCGACTGACTCGACACATTCTATTATAGGCACACTCCTCCCCCCTGCACTCTTTCGGCTTTACAGGAAAGGATCCTCGGTAAATTGCACCGATGTACTCTTTGGCCCAGTTGACTGAATCTTCCATGCCCTTCTGCAGGTTAACACTTCTGGAAGGCAAACCACCCTTTAACTCTCCATCAGATATGGCAAAATATGCCCCTCCCGACAAAGGTCTGTCGAAAAGCTCTTGCACTGCACGAAGGTAGAGAGGGAGCTGAAGACTGATTCCATTTCCAATGCCGGAAACAGTCGGAACATATTTCCCCCTTTTATAGTCAATCAAATACAAACTTTGATCCTCTAACTCATCTATCCTGTCAATTTTGCCTGTAAGCTTTACAGACCCAAGATCTTCAATCTCAAGCGGAATAGAAAAACTATACTCGAGCAGCAATGGGTATCGTCGTTTCTCACTAAAAAACTCGGCCTCCCTTTTAACCATTTCCCTAAGCAGCATCCTTAAAGTTAGACCCTCCTCCTCCCATACTACCGGATGGACCGTTTTCGAAAGCTCAACCTTTTCATTCAAAATATCCCTGGACATGACATCTATTTCATCAAGCGCGGAATGTAGATTTTCAAAACTTATTGTTCTCTCCCCCCTCTTAATTCTCCCCTCATAAAACCTCTGTAAAATTTCATGCAGAATGGAACCTGCCGCCAGGGCTGAAATGCCATCCTCTCTCTCTTCCGGCTCTGGAAGTTTCAGGATATCCCTCGAAAAAAACCGGAACGGACAACCACCATACCTCTCTAAACCTGTAATTGAGATTGTCTTTATATCCTTAAGCTCATCATTTACCCCTCCATTATATGCAACAGCACCATCTATCCTCTGCTTTTCCACGGACAATCTTCTGCCCAAATCCCTTAATGTCCGGCCGTGTTTGTTGCTGATATAGTTAACAGATTCACTGGACAACCCCGTACCCCCATCCCGCAAAATCGCATCCATAATCCTCCTCGGCGTCGACTCCTGTAAGTTCGGCTCTATCCTTGTCCACGAAGGATGAAGGTCCAAAAGCTCTTCAAGGAGATGGGATCTTCTAAGGTTTTTATTGCCTCCCTCCTTTGCAGCATTCCCTAAAATCAGTGCCGAAAACGCTCTGTCAATTGCGATCGCAAATAGTAACTCCTCCCTGATTCTATAATCAGCCCCCAGCCACAAGGCTTTCTTACCCAAAAAACCATTTAAATCTTCGCGAATAGCATAATTAAGTAGCGGTGGATTAGGCGGTGGTTTTGGAAACCAATGTTCCACAAGTCCAGGTACCGCAATGATTTGGTACCCACCCCAATGAGGCTGCTCAATATCTAATAAATTTACCCCCTCACCCTCTCTTTTTGCCTGAAACTTTTCTCTCTCAACCTGTTGCGCATTCCATAACAATTCCCACTCCCTCAATTCAATTTCAACACCCCTTGCTTCATCCAAATGAACGATCAGCTCTTCAATTGTACTCTTGAGCTCCCTCCAGAGAGCCCCATTTCCCCCCTTTAAATCATCAATCAGCTTTTCTGAAATAGCTATGTATTTATCGATTGACCCCGTTGAAGGAAGATCACCTTTTATCCTCCGAAACCAAACAGATGAAAGATATCCCCTCTCCGCGCCACCAGAAATCGGAACATCAAACTCTCTTGCCGCCCTAAGAATGCTGGACTTATAACGAAAAGGCTCCCTCAAAAGTATCGCGACATCATTTGTATCCACACCATCGACCAGCCTCCTTTTTATTTCGCAAAGCAGGGATGAAACTTCCTCCACCGGAGATTTACCCTCTATGATTCCAAGCGGAATATCCTCTACAAATCTGGTTCTTGATATCAAAACCTTCCGATGCGCGGGCAACAGAGGAATATTCTCCTCTGACAGGCCATATATATTTGGACGAACATCCTCATATGGAAGGGTTATGGTTAGATTCTCCGAGGCCTGCGACAACGCATTTATAAGATTTAGTTGTGTCGGATGAAAATACAGAAATCCAGTCACAAAAACATCATCAAACATCCTTCCCGCGGACAATACCTCTATAGCCTTTCGAATCGCCCCTTGCAGTGGAATAATCCCTGAGCCAAGCGCGCTTCGATAGAGTGGGCTTACCTGCTTTAATAATGTCCTATGGGCGCTAAACTTTTCCAGTGCGTCGGGCGATACATCCCCCTCTGCCAGTTCCCTCACTGCTATTGATAATGCTGAAATCGTGTTTGGAAACCTCTTCAACCTGCCAAGAGGTGATTTATCCGGTATCTCTTTTAAGGCAAGCATCCACCATAAAAGCTCCCTGACCTGGGAGCCAAACTTTGTGTTGCTAACCCCGTAAACAAATTCATGAAGTGTCTGAACCCGGTTTCCAAACCATCCGTTGGAATCTCGCGAAAATCTCTGCGTAACACCCCTTTTTACCTGACTTGTTGGAACCAAAACGATAAAATTTCTATTCTCTTTAAATGACCTGAATATCTTTTGAAAAATGAGCGCTGTCTGCTCCTCACCAATAGGCCCCAACAGCAATTCAGCTTGACTCGGATTACTATGGGCTGTAGAAAATTTGGATATGTTTGTCGGCATCTGCAAATTCACCCTAATGCTTGGTAATAGTACTTCGCTCAAGGATAAGAGACAAGTTGTGCGAAAACTAAGGGATCAACTCCAGAATAAATTCAATGTGGCTGTTGGAGAGGTTGATGATCTAGATGTACACAGCAGATTAACAATGGGCTATTCAATCGTAGGTTCCGATTATAAGCAGGTTGATTCAGCCCTGAAAAAGATATTGAATGTTGTTCATGAGCGGTATCCAGGCATGATGGTAGATGAAAATTTCCATGTTGAGCAGTATTCACACGAGTTTCATTCCGAAATGATCTCAGCAAAATGGGAAGAAGATGAATAGATTAAAGGAATTTTTTCTAAAAAAGTGGCAACACTACATTTTTATTTTTCTGATTTTCTGGGGAATTATCGCCCTCTTTTTATATCTGACGTCATCCTGAGCGAAGCGAAGGATCTCTTCCGTCATCCTGAGCGAAGCGAAGGATCTCCTCCGTCATCCTGAGCGAAGCGAAGGATCTCTTCCGTCATCCTGAGCGAAGCGAAGGATCTCTTCCGTCATCCTGAGCGAAGCGAAGGATCTCTT
>MGRR01000020.1:9049-9154 GCA_001798265.1 Deltaproteobacteria bacterium RIFCSPHIGHO2_12_FULL_43_9 | reverse complement strand
GTTTGCGCGCTTCCCTGATCAATAATTACGGTTCCATCCACCTCGGGAGCCTGGAATTGGGATCTGCCAATAAATAGTTTCTTACCATCGGTCTGCTGTTCCTCT
>MGRR01000020.1:1539-9037 GCA_001798265.1 Deltaproteobacteria bacterium RIFCSPHIGHO2_12_FULL_43_9 | reverse complement strand
TCAAGTTCTGTTCCAATATATTTTCTAAGATTATCACGTGATATAGCCTGCTGTATCTTCATGAGCTCTTCTGCCCGTTGAATTCTTATCTCTTCCGGCAGATGACCATCGAGTTTCTCCGAGAGCACGCCCTCTTCATCTGAATATGGAAAGACACCAACATGGTCCAATTTTGCGCTGATGATAAATTCTTTTAATTCTTCGAATTGTGATTCGGTTTCACCGGGAAATCCGGTGATAAAAGAGGAACGGATAGATACATCAGGAATAAATGCGCGCAATTTATCTATAAGGGTTAAAATGTGACTCTTCGTAGTGCCTCGTCTGTTCATCCTTTGTAATACTTCATCGTTTACATGTTGAAATGGAATATCGATGTAGTGGCATATTTTTTCTGAGTCCGAGACGATCCGGATTAATTCGTCACTAAAATTGTCTGGATAGCAGTAATGCAATCTGATCCATTTGCAATCGAGTTGATTTAGTTCTCTTAGGAGGGAAGCCAGCCAATAGGTTTTGTCCCTGTCAAAGCCATAGGACGTAAGATTCTGTGCAACTACCAGAAGTTCCTGAACCCCATGGGAGACGAGGGTTTTTGCTTCGTTTACCACATCTTGTATAGCCCTGCTTTTGGCGCCACCCCTGAGTTTTGGAATAATGCAGAAGGCGCAACCCGTAGAACATCCTTCCGCAACCTTGAGATATGCACGATGTTTTGGTTGTGTATTTATCCTTGGGGTGAATTCCGTGTATGCAAATTCCGGCCTGGAGAGTTTCCGCTCCCTGAAATTATTATTAATAACCGAAACAATCTCAGCGTATTCTCCGGTTCCAACGAAAAGATCAATCTCCGGAATCTCGTTTTTTAACTCTTCATGATATCTCTGTGCCAGGCAACCGGCCACAACCAAGACTTTTGCGTTTCCACTTTTTTTATATTCGGCAAGTTCAAGAATTGTATCTATCGATTCTTTTTTCGCGGGACCGATGAACGCGCAGGTGTTTACAATAATGATATCCGCCTCTTGCGGAGTTAACGCAAGCGAATGATCATCTTTTACCAGAGAGCCCAGCATCACTTCAGAATCCACGAGATTCTTATCGCAACCCAGACTTAATAAAAAAAATTTTGGCATAAAACTCTTATTTTCTACCTGGGGGACTCTACAATCTTTGTATCGGGGGGCACATGTAACCTGAAATCGGGGGTAATATTGGGATCAAGTGGTGTAATCTGGTGCCTGGCAGCCAAACCCTGATTTATCTTATAATCTGAAAATCGTAATGCCACTTTTTCATCGTACGTATATTCAATGGTAAGTGAATCAAACCAATTTGTATTTCTATTTACGCTGGCTTCTATTGATCTTACCTGGGAAATTGGATCCTTCGGAATCAGTTTCCACTCATAGAGGTTTCCACGTTTGGAACCCACAATAAACTGATCAGTGATCTTCCCCTTACCGCTTAGAAAGAGCATGGCAATCTTGGTCTGATTATTACTTTCCGCCTGTGGCTGAACAAAGAGTTGTTTGTTGGCTGGATCGTATATCCAAATCGTGGTTCCATCAGCGACTGTTTTTAATATCTCCGGTGAGGTTGTGAGCCAGAATATCTTGTTCGGTTTGATTACTTTAATTAGACCCTTTGAAATGGATGGCTTTGGCTTGAGAAGCTTTTTAACGGTTTGTGTAACCGTGACCTCAAGATCCTCCATCTGATCGTAATTTCCCTGGACCCTGTTGATAAAAGGCTCAAGCACACCTATCGGTAATTCCCTTTTTGCCTCTTCTATTGCCTTTTCCACGGAGGTTTGGGGTTCTGATTTATCTTCACTCTTGGGTGGGGATGGAGCTTCCAGAACGGGCTGCACTGGTGTTGGTTGAACAGGGTCACTTTGAGGCGGCTTCTTTGTACATCCTGTCACCATAAAGGTAACCAAAAATATTAATAATAGATGCTTTAAGATTGTAGGCATGGCAATAAGTTATGTGATTTTCTCGAGATTTACAAATCTGGAGAGAAACCTCTTCTGGCCATAGGCTGGGAAGCTTACAGTTACCTTTTCATGCTCTTCTTCTCCTTCAAGCCTCTTTACTGTTCCAATGCCAAAAGCAGGGTGCCTAACCCTCTGGCCTACCTTAAGCCCAGTGGAAGAACCTTTTAAATCTATAATATCCGCATTTATATCAACATCACCCGAAAACATGTTGCTTACAGGCATACGTCTAAAGAGTGGAATGGTTGGCTTAATCGCAGTGGAATGATCCATTTTTTCAATGAATGAATCAGGTATTTCATCAATGAATCTCGAATGTGGATTATACTGACGCACTCCATATACATTCCTGAACTTTGCGTAAGATATGTATAGCTTTTCCTTTGAACGTGTCATACCCACATAGCAGAGACGTCGCTCCTCCTCTAGCTCATTATCATCGTATTGCGCACTCTGATGTGGAAACAGACCCTCCTCAAGTCCGACCATGAACACAACCGGAAATTCCAGTCCCTTGGCAGAGTGAAGCGTCATCAGATTCATACAAGGGGTCGATGGGTCAAAGTTATCCAGGTCTGTTACAAGTGATACCTCTTCAAGAAAAGCGGATATTGTCGGCCCCCGCTCCATCGGCGAATTTTTAATAAACTCCTGTATTACCTCAAAAAATTCCTCCAGGTTTTCAATCCTAGAGAGTGATTCAACGGTCCCCTCTAATTTCAAATTGCGAACATATCCAATTTCATCAATCAACCTCAGGTAGAGCTCATCAAGCCTGATATGCCCCATTTCAAGTATGAGTTTTTTGGCGAAATTTATAAAACCTTTGACCTTTTTGGCGGTGGCCGAAGATATATCGTCACATTTCTCCAACGCACCCCAGACAGAGAGATCTTTCTCCTGAGAAAATTTAACTAGTTTTTCGATTGTGGTTTTTCCTATTCCCCTGGCCGGAACATTGATGATTCTTAAAAGAGAAACTGAATCATTTGGATTTGACAAAAACTTTAGGTAGGCAAGGATATTCTTTATCTCCGCGCGATCGTAGAATCGCAAACCCCCATAGATCCTATATGGTATTCCATGCCTTCGTAATTCATCCTCGAAAATTCTTGATTGCGCGTGAGTTCTGTAAAATATGGCACAGTCTTTAATGGAGATTGCTTCGCTTCGCTCGCAATGACGGGGAGGCTCGCAATGACGGGGAGGCTCGCAATGACGTAATGTCATTCCCGCGAAAGCGGGAATCTGGATCCCCGCTTTCACGGGGATGACAGGGAGCTCGCAATGACGCCTTACGTCATCCCCGCGCCTTACGTCATCCCCGCGCCTTACGTCATCCTGAGCGAAGCGAAGGATCTCCCTAATTACAAATCGTGCCTCTCCATATTCATCATTTAATATATTTAACGATATCAATTCTCCGGCTGGATTGTCTGTCCATAATTTCTTGGGCTTTCTCTGGCTATTTGAACCAATCAACACGCTGGCAGCTTCTATTATTGTCTTGGTGCTCCTGTAATTCTGCTCCAACTTTATGATCTTCGTACCAGGGAAATCCCGCTCAAAAGAGAGTATGTTTGTAATATCCGCACCACGCCAGCTATAAATGGACTGATCCTCATCCCCTACGACACATAAGTTTTGATGTTTATGCGCCAAAGCATAAAGCATCCTGTACTGAATATGATTTGTATCCTGATATTCATCTACCATTACAAACGGGAATCTCCCCTGATAGAGTGCCAGTACTTCCGGAAAATCTTCAAACAGTTTTACGGGCAGGAGTAACAAATCCGAAAAATCAACGGCGTTGTTTCTAAAAAGCTCCTGCTGATAATGTGAATAGACCTTTTTGATTAATTCATTGAGTGGTTCCCTCTTGTCACCCTTAAAATTCAATGGGAGTACTCCTTCGGTCTTTGCAAACTGAATGCGGGATGAAAAAAACTGCGGCGTAAATGCCTTTTCATTAATATTTAATGCACGAATCACCTGTTTAATTAAAGAGAGGTGGTCCTGCTGATCATAGATCACAAAATCTTTTCTATAACCCAGTCGTTCAATCTCGTTTCTCAATATCTTCACTCCAGCCGAATGAAATGTTGTAACCCAGAGCCCTTTTGTGCTTCCTCCTAGGGTCTTTGTAACCCTTTCCTGCATTTCCCTTGCCGCTTTGTTTGTAAAAGTAACTGCGAATATTTCTTCCGGTTTTATCTTGTGGTTTTGAATTAGATAAGCGATGCGATTAGTTAATACCCGGGTTTTCCCGCTTCCCGCGCCTGCCACAACCATGAGGGGACCACGAAAATGTGTTACGGCCTCCAGTTGCATAGGGTTTAAATTTTCTAGAATATTATCGTTGTGCTGCATACATTAGACCAATTTTGAGATCCCTCGCTTCGCTCGGGATGACGGGTACGCTCGGGATGACGGGTACGCTCGGGATGACGGGTTCGCTCGGGATGACGAAAACGTCATTGCGAGCGAAGCGAAGCAATCTCGATATGACGCCACACTATTCAACCGTTACACTTTTTGCGAGGTTTTTGGGTTGATCAATATCGGTTCCTTTTTTTACAGCGATAAAATAGGCCAACAGCTGCATTGGAATGGTGTAAACCAATGGCGTTAAATGATATGGCGCCTTAGGCATGGGAATAAATTCTCTTGATATTTTTTTGAGTCTGGAGTCTCCGGCTTCTCCAATTCCTAATATAATTCCATCCCGGGCCTGGATCTCTTCTACGTTACTCATCACCTTATCATAGATAGGACCCGGGGTGACCAGACAAACAACAGGCAGTTCCTGGTCTACAAGTGCTATTGGTCCGTGTTTCATTTCCCCCGCGGCGTAGCCCTCCGCGCTAATATAAGAAATCTCTTTTAGTTTCAGGGCACCTTCAAGCGCGACAGGATATAAAAGTTGTCTGCCTATATAAAAAAATGCACGATAGTTATAAAATTTTTCCGCCAACTGCTTTATTAATGTCTCCCTCTTTAAGGACTGCTCCACCAGCCATGGAAGCGCTGTTAATTCATGAATCGCTTCCGAAACAGCCTCTTTTGTCATGGTTTTTTTAATTAACGCAATATGCAGTGCTAAAATAAAAAGTGTGGAGATCTGGGTGGTAAAAGCCTTTGTCGATGCAACCCCTATTTCCAGTCCAGCCTCGGTATAAATTGCGGCGCTGGATTCCCTTGGAATTGTACTCTCCCTGACATTACTTAAAGCAAGCACGGTCGCGCCAAGTTCTCTTCCCATTCTTACCGCGCCAAGTGTATCGGCTGTTTCTCCGGACTGGCTAACAGCAATAATCAGGGTTCTCTTGTTCGCAACCGGATGGCGATAACGATATTCAGAAGCAAGCTGCACCTCAGTGGGAATTCTTGCAAACTCCTCAAAGTAATATTCAGCCACGAGACCCGCGTAATAGGATGTGCCACAGGCGACGATCTCGATTCGTTCAATATCTTTGAGTGTTGAAACCGGGATTTTTAAATCATCAAATGATGGCACCATCCTGTCCTTGTCGATATATTTGTCGATGGTCTCCATTATTACCCTCGGCTGTTCATGAATCTCCTTTAGCATGTAGTGCGGATATCCACCCTTCTCAACCATCTCCGCATCCCATTCAATTTTCTGGGGAGTCCTTGGAACATTTCCGTTCTTAAAATCCATGATTGAACACTCTTCTTGTGTGCAGATTGCAATCTCTTCATCACGCAGTGGAATGACCTTGTTGGTGTAATTAAGAATCGCGGGAATGTCCGAAGCGATAAAATGTTCATGCTCTCCAACACCAACAATCAAAGGGGCTCCATTTCTTATCGCATAAAGGTGTTTTTCATCATCATCAAAAATCACCCCCAACGCGTAAGCCCCCTTTAAACGAAGCATAGCCCGGCGAATTGCCTCACCCCTGTTATCGCCTCTCTTTAATTCCTCGTCTATTAAATGAACTATTACCTCTGTGTCGGTTTCCGAAAGAAATTTATGCCCCTTGGAAATCAAATCATCTTTTAACTCAATGTAATTCTCTATAATGCCATTATGAACAATCTTTACCTTTCCTGCGGTATGGGGATGCGCGTTCTCTAATGTGGATTTACCATGTGTAGCCCAGCGCGTATGACCAATACCAATCGGACCACTAAACCTCTTCCCCTTTAGCGCCTTTTCAAGTTGGGTCAACTTCCCGACAGCCCTTACAATCTCAACCTTCCCTTTATTAAAAATCGCGACACCGGCAGAATCGTATCCCCTGTATTCAAGCCTTTTTAAGCCCTCGAGCAGAACGCCTTCCGGCTCCCTTGGTCCAATGTATCCGACAATACCGCACATCTATCTTCTCTTTTTTGGCATGTGCCTATTTTGCATTTTCTCTCTGCTTTCTCTTCTGCAGTTTCCTAATAAAATTCTTTTTATTCTCCTGCCTTGCTCTCGAAATGGCCAGTGCGTAAGGAGGAACATCTGTAGTAATACTGGACCCGGAAGCAACGTACGCATGATCAGAAATTTTTATCGGTGCGATTAATTGCACGTCACTACCAATAAACGCATGATTGCCAACGATTGTTTTAGCCTTACCCTGATATTTTAATCCACCATCATAATTGCAGGTAATAACACCGGCACCTATATTAGACTCTTTTCCTATTGTGGCATCACCTATATAACTCAGATGATTTGCCTTGCTACCATCCCCAAGGATTGTCTTCTTCAGTTCAACAAAGTTTCCAACCCTTGAACCAACCCCAATCTTTGATTCAGGCCTGATTCTGGCATATGGGCCAACATGCGCATTCTTCTTAATTAAGCTCTCCTCTATATAACTGCCGGCTTTTATCCAACAGCCATCCTCAATTGTTGATTTTCTGATTATTGAATTTGGTTCAATAACCACCCCGGTGCCAATTATGGTTTTACCAACCAAATGAACATTGGATGAGATAAGAACATCTGGGCCGATTTTCACATCCAGATCTATCCACGTTGTTTCAGGGGAGAGAATGCTAACCCCTCTATCCATCCAAGAATCATTAATTTGATGCTGCATTATTTTACAAAGTTCTGAATGCTGTTTCCTTGAATTCATCCCGTAAAATTCCTTTGGGTTTGTTCCCGCAAAGGTTTTTATTGTTTTGCCACTTTTAACAACCTCTGAAATCAGGTCTGTTAAATATAACTCCCCCTTTTTTGAAGGTTTTATTTTATGCAGTAACTCTTTCAATATTTTTGGATCAAATAGATAACATCCAGCATTAACCTCTGTAATATCCCGCACCCTCCCTGCTGCCTCAACCTCTTCAACAATTTCAGTAATATTCCCTGAGTGCCCCCTGATTACTCTTCCATATCCTGTGGGGTCTTGTAGGGAAACCGTAACCATTGTGGCATCCGGATTACTTTCTTTGTGAAAATCTATCAATGACTTCAGTGTTTTCTCTGTAACAAGCGGCATATCGCCATTTAGCACCAGAACCGGTTCACTC
>MGRR01000020.1:0-1522 GCA_001798265.1 Deltaproteobacteria bacterium RIFCSPHIGHO2_12_FULL_43_9 | reverse complement strand
CCTGGCAGCAAGCAGTGAACCCGCTGTCCCTTGATGGGATTTTTGATATGCAATATTAACCTTAGCCCTACTCCCCTTCGTTTCATCTTTCACAATGGACTCTACACACTCCTTCATTGCCGGGGAAACTACCAATGTTATCTGTAACGGTTTTAATCTTTGTATGGTTCTTAATACGAGGCGTAGCGCCTGCACGCCAGCTATGGGGAAAAAAACCTTGGGGAGCGATGATTTCATCCGCTCACCTTTTCCGGCCGCTAACACTACAACAGAGGGGGACAATGTATTCTCCTTTTGCATTCCGCTTATTTAATCCAAAACCCTACATTATCGAGCTGAAAGTTTTGACGTCAAGCAGGTATTTGACACTATATATGTGGCATGATTAAGAAGCAGTGGTAAGGAGAAAAACATATGGCTGGAGTAAATAAAGTAATTGTTCTTGGAAATCTCGGGGCAAATCCTGAGGTACGCTTTACACCGTCAGGATCAGCGGTCTCAAACTTTACAGTGGCAACCTCTGAAAGCTGGAATGACAAGGGTGGAGAGCGCAAGGAGAGGACAGAATGGCACAAGGTGGTCGTGTGGGGGAAACTGGCTGAACTTTGTGGTGAATATCTGGCTAAAGGGAGGCAGGTCTACCTTGAGGGAAGGCTACAAACACGGTCGTGGGATGATAAAGAGGGTGTTAAGAGATATACGACCGAAATCGTGGCACAAACAGTCCAATTTTTAGGCGGTCCAAGAGAAAAATGGGATAATAAGGAGTTTTCGAAGCCCCAGGCTACAGAAAATGATGAGCCACAATCGGAGCTTCGTATTAATGAGCCAAAATTCGATTCTGATGAAGATATCCCATTCTAGGGAGCACTAAAAAGTCGTAATTTTATAGACTTTTTATGGCAGAATTGATTAAAATTTATTCATGGGGGATTGCTTCCCCCCGACGGCTTCGCCTGGGGGCTGAAGGCTTTTTTCGCTCACAATGACGTTTTGTCATCCCGGCGGAAGCCGGGATCTGGATCCCGACTTTCGTCGGGATGACAAGGGGCTCGCAATGACCGGAACGTCATCCCGAGGCGAAGCCGAGGGATCTCGACCGCGGGAATCTGTCCGGAGAGCATACTATGCCTAAAGAAGAGTCACCAAATAATCTTCGCCTTTTTCAGAAACTTTACAATAAAAATAGAGAGTCCCTTATTTTCTCTTCATTGGCGGAGGAGTACAGGGAGCTGGGAATGATCACCGAAGCCATTCAAACATCGCTTGAGGGCTTGAGTAGTTTCCCTGATTGCGCAAGCGCTAGAACAACACTAGCCCTTTGCTATATGGATAGGGGGGATGTAGAGGGGGCCAGGAGGGAATTAGAAAAGGTCATCTCTAAAGATTGTAATCTGCTTTATCCATTAAGCCTTCTAATGAAGTGTTATGAGAAAAATGGTGAAATCGACAAGGCACTGCAAATCGCACGGCATATCCTTAAGAAATATCCCTTCGATAATGAGCTGGATATAAAGGTTAA
>MGRR01000019.1:12398-20422 GCA_001798265.1 Deltaproteobacteria bacterium RIFCSPHIGHO2_12_FULL_43_9 | reverse complement strand
CTAGTGGAATCTTTTCAATGATAGATTCGGCAATGACGAAAGGAAGTTCATCGATGATAGATCCGGCAAAAATAGATTCCTATCCACTTCAGATGGTTAAGAATCTCCAGAAGGCAGGTTTTACAACATATCTGGTGGGAGGGTGTGTTCGCGATCTCCTTTTAGGCAGACTCCCCAAAGACTTTGATATCTCAACCTCTGCAAAGCCAAATGAGATCAGAAAAATATTACAGAGAGGACGCCTGATCGGAAAGCGTTTTAAGCTCATTTTGGTAAGGCATGGTGAGGGCCAATATGAAATCTCAACATTCCGGTCTGGCGAGGAGAGATATGACCAGAGTGGTAGAAGAGATTTCAACATCTTTGGCACACCTGAGAGTGACGCGCGCAGAAGGGATTTTACAATAAATGCCCTTTTTTACGATCCGATTGAAGATAAGATCATTGACTATGTGCATGGGCAGGAGGATTTGCTTCGCCGGACTTTGAGATCTATCAGAAATCCCAGGGAGACCTACCTGGAGGATCCAATCAGGATATTGCGGGCATTAAGGATTGCTGGGAAATTGGGGCTTCATATTTCGCCGGCTGACTATTATGAGATGGTTACTCATAGAGAACTGCTTGCTAGCACCTCCGTGGATCGTGTCCGTGAAGAGATTTATAAGGCATTGAAAGAGGGGACAATGCGCTCCTTTGTTCAGGAGCTTATCAAGAGTGGAGCCATAGAGTACGTGTTTCCATTTGTCCGGGATTATTCCCGGGACGAAATCGAAGATTTAATTCAGTATCTGGATATTTTTGATAAGACCAGACCATTTAAGGATTTCGATCTTGGAATTTCTATTATGTGGCTTTCGGCTATCAGAAGGCTTCTGCGTGAAAAAAGCAGCGATATCTCTAATGTGCAGAATATAGATGAGGCCCTGAAGATCGAACCGTTTTTAAAAACGCATATGAGATATTCTAATTACATTGCGGAGAGCATTGTCAGGATATTGTTTTATTGGGTTCAGATCCGGCAAAAGTGGATCGCGGATGGTGTTCCCGAGACGCAGAGATTTAGATTGAGTAAAGATCCATATTTTTATTCAGCTCTTCAGATCGCAAATATTGAAGAGAAACGCATTGGTGATGATACCCCAAACCTTAAGTGGATAGAAAACGAACTTTCCCGCTGCGTCCAGCCCCGTTCCGTTCGCACTGTAGGTGAGTATCGTAGAAGGGTCGGCGTGAAGAAGAGATTTGGCAGAAGAGGTCCAAACCAATTTCGAAAAAGAACCTGGCGGAACGGTTAAATCGGGGACGGAGGAAAAGAACGATAGCGGGGACAGAGGAATTCTTGGGAACCGTGGGGACAGACATCATTGTGAACGGTACCGTTCACAATGATGTCTGTCCCCGTTATTTTATTTCAATCCCATCTGGGTTAACAATCCTTGCGATGTTTCGTTTATAGGATGGATCGTGCTTTTGTGGAATGCTTTTAGAGTGTTTTTTATAGTTGTTCGGCACAACATATTCCAGTGAATCATCCTCCGCGGTAACCCTTACCCAATATGCGTTTGTCCCATCGGGATCCCCGATGATCGCTTTGGCAAGGTTTCTAAAATGAATATATGAGTACAGTTCCTTGAGTTGTATTGGAGGGAGGTCTCCTCTTGTTAAATATGCTTCATACAATCCATTTTCCATTTTTACAATCAGTTCACGCTTAACATCGACACCCTTGTCGGAATGATGGGTTCCGGGTTTATAGAGTTGGAAATTGAGATTAAATTTTAATGTTTCATTATCAAGGTATGTACCTGGGGAGAAGAGGAGTCCTATCTTTCTTGTTTGCAGTGTTTTAGGAACTAAAATCTCTCCTTTTTTATCTACTCTACGCCAGACTATTGGATTATATTTATCAATAGCGCCCGTTTTTGGGTCTAATTTGGCATAAAAAATCATTGCTTCATTTTTGAGTTGGCTGTTTGTGAATGCGAAAAGTGGTGTGTATTTTCTCTCGCCATTGGTAGAGGTCTCATTTTTAATAGACGGAGTGATTGGATATTTAACCATGGGTTGCAAGGTTTCTATCGTTGGCAGCTCAGTAGTAATCGGCGGTGGGGGTGTTTCAACCTCTTCGATTTCAGAGGGAATGTATTCTTCCTCGGGGGGAGGTGGTGCCACAGTTGAGTCTATCGGAGGCGGCACTTGCGGTGGAACTGGAGTGGGGGTGAGAACGGGAGCTGGCGCCGGAGCTGGGGCTGGAGAAGGAACGGGGGTTGTATATTGTGCTGGTGGCGGTGGAGTTTGAGTAGGAGCGGGTGCGGGGGTTCTTGGTTTTGGTATATAAAATTGTGATGATTCCGAATTTTGTGCGGTGATTAATATAAATGAAACCAAAAAGAGTAATACTTTAGTCATATATCATTACTCCTTCGTTGCGGCCTCTAAGAAGGTAATACTTCTTTTAGTTGTATCCATTTCAATCTCTGTTCCAAGTGGCAAGCAAATTTTACCCTCACCATGTCCCGATGGAAACTCCGTCATTATTGGAATGCCATTGTCCTGAAACACGGATGTGACAACATCCTGCCAGTAATACCCATGTTTATTGTCATCGCACTCGATCATGCTCCCAAATATTACCCCTTTAAGTTTATTTAGTTTGCCGGCATTTTTAAGGTGTGTGAGCATTCTGTCTAATCTATACGGTGGCTCATCATACTCTTCTATAAAGAGGATGTTTCCTCTTGTGTCGACTTCATATTGGGTTCCGATTGAGGAGGCTAATAGAGAGAGGCATCCACCAATCAGCTTTCCCCTGGCCCTGCCGGGGAATAGTTGTTCAACATGGTCAAAGGTAAATTCTCCAAGTGGATCTTTTGAGGTTAGCATCTGTAAAAGAATCGTCTTTTCCATCTCCCCAAAGTCATCGATCTCGGCAGGGTGTGCTCCGTAGATGGTTGTCATGCCGCAGCTGTGGTTAAAGTAGAGATGCAGAGATGTGATATCACTATAGCCGACAAATAGTTTGGGATTCCTTTTGATTATTCTTGAATTGAGTAGCGGAATAACACGGGAACTCCCGAATCCACCCCTAATACAGAACAATGCTTTGGTACTATTATCAAGGAAATAATGGTGAATCTCTTCGGCCCTGGCACTATCTGAACCCGCCAGATATCTATCCCGCCTCTCTTCGAGATTTGGTGAATGGAGCACCTTAAATCCGAGTTTAGTAAGGGTGGCAATGCCCCTGTGTAGTTGGTCGGAATCGACACAGGTTGCTGGCGCTATAATAGCGACTTTGTCTCCCTGTTGTAGTGGCGGGGGTCTTCTCATAGATTATCCTTAATGCTAGCGGATTGGTTGGTTTGAGGCAAGTAAGTGGCTAAAACCATTGATAAAATTGGATTCACATGATAAGTTTGTGTTCTTTCACACTGCCAGGAGTGCTTCCTATGGATATGCCTGTTGAGATTAGATCTGAACCGACGCCAAATCCCAATGCCAGGAAATTTACACTTAATAGAAAGGTCATTGAGCATGGAAGCTCTACGTTTCACGCTGGTGGAGAGATAGCAAATAGTTTGGCTACAAAGCTTTTTGCCATAAAGGGGGTAAAGAGCCTCTTCTTTTTAAACAATTTTATATCTGTTAGTAAGGATCAATCCGTTTCATGGGATATTATTTCTCCAAAGGTAGAAGAAGTGCTAAAAGGACATTTTGGGTAGTAGAGCGTTTCATAAGTTTTGTGTATATTTGTCATCCCGACGAAAGTGACGTACGTCATCCCCAGCGGCCGAAGCCCCCAGCCGAAGGCGTGGGGGGCCGGGATCTCCACAGGGAGATGCCACACGCTGTCTTCGACGGCTTGGCATGACGAGTGATAGATTCCGGCTTTCGCCGGAATGACAAAACTTATGAAACACTCTAGTAGTCCTTTATAAGGGGGTTATATGCTTAAATCCGACATGACCGTTGATAAACGAATAGTTTCCAGAAATATTAACAAGAAACTTTTGACAGAAAAAGAGTATGAGAATTTTCTAAAATCGCTTCCGGACGATGCTGATGAGGGGGAGCCTCTTACGATTGAAGAGACGCCGAAGCCAGAGCAAACCTGATATCAGATGACCAACCTAGACAAAATAAAAGATATTTTCGATAAGAATGAAACATTCTTGGTTACGACCCATGTTTTACCCGATGGGGACGGTTTGGGGGGTGAAATTGCTTTGGGGGGATATCTGAAGCAATTGGGGAAAACATTCAGAATAATCAATCATGATGAGACCCCGGAAAAGTTCAACTTTTTGGACTCCAGAGGGTGGATTGAGGTTTGTTCAGACCTGAAATCCAATATTTCAGCGCCAGACGTTATAATCCTTGTTGACTGTGGCGAATTATCCCGTGTTGGATCCGTTGCTGATGAGATTAAAAAATTCAAATCGAAGATTCTGGTTATAGATCATCATATAAATAAATTAAGAGATATTGAGGAACAGTTTGTAGATACAAACGCGTCATCTATCGGTGAGATGCTTTACAGATATTTCACGCATGTTGAGACCGAAATTACATTTGAAATGGCCCAGGCCCTCTATGTTTCCATTCTTACCGACACCGGTTCTTTCAGGCACTCAAGAACAACCTCGCTCTCCCATATAATCGCGGCCAGATTAATTGATCTTGGAGTGGATCCGGAGGCTACATATCAGAAGATCTACGCAACGGATTCGGTTGCGAAAATCAGGCTTCTGGGAGAGGTTTTAAGCAGACTTAAAGTAGAATCAGGTGGAAGGCTTGTCTGGTCTGTGATAACTAAACCCGAGAGGGAAATGTATGGCGCGACCGAGGATGACCCTTCAAGTTTTATAGATATATTCATGCTGATTGAGCCTGTAGAGATTGCTGCTCTTATAAGAGAGGATGATTCTGGGATGATGAAGGTTAGTCTCAGGTCCAAAGGGGATTTTGACGTTTTTAAGGTTGCGGAAGCGCTCGGTGGCGGTGGACACACTTACGCGGCAGGGGCTAGCATAAGAGGTGGTATGGAAGAGGTTGTTAAAAAGGTAGTGGAAAGGTGTAAGGAAATTATAAAAAGCGGGGTAAGAAAATGAAATGCCTTATTGCTTTTTTGGTTCTTTTCGGTTTCGCTATCGAGCCGGCTATTCTAGTTGCGGAAGAGGAATATTCAGAAGAAGAGATTGCGGAGGAAGAAGCTCCTAAGCCTGAGCCTAAGATCGATGAGATGCCACAGCCCATTTCTCCACCTAAAGAAACCAAAACTCAGGCTGCCGAGATTCAGAACAGAGGAATAAGTGAGGTAAAGAAGGACAAGGTTCAAAGCAAGGATGGAAAAGCCCCCGGGCAAGAGGGGGATTTTTATCGCTTTTTTGGTGATAAAATATCTTTTAGGGCAAATGATAAGTTTGTTTATATAAAGGCGGGGGAGACGACAATTGTTGCTGACGCGCAGGGGCAGGTTCAGATCAAGGCGGGTGGGGATCTATCCTTAAGCACACCCGGTACGGTCAACATCTCAGCGGGCAAGGATATTAATTTAAAGGCAAAGGGGAGGGTTGTTACTGAGGGAGGAGGGGCAAAAGAGGCTCTTTCTGTTTTTTAGTGAAGCGTAACCTTACCTTAATAAGGCGACTTGGCCGTCATCCTGAGCCGAAGGCGAAGGATCTCTTCACAATTTAGCAGGAGATCCTTCGCTTTCGGCTCAGGATGACGCTCAAAGCATCGCAGTGTATTACGATTAATTTCCACCAAAAAAAGGAAAGAACCATGACGATAGTTAGGTTCCACTAAATTCCGGAAAGAATCGGCAAAAGAGGCCTCGCTTCCATCTCTTCCCGCTCTTCCATAACAGGTGGTTTAATCCCCAGGTAGGCAAAGTAGAGTAGATGGATTGCGGAGCTAAAGACCTCATTTTTGCTTAATCCCTCTGGTATGCCTATTCTCTTTAAAAGGCTTTTGTATCTTAAGCCACGGATGTTTCCGTTGACTATTTCTATGCATAGTTGTGTAAGGTACCCCTTCATAGGGTAATTCTAAATACAAACTCCATGCCCCAAGGCGAACTCTTGTTATTTCAATGATTTACTTCTTTTTTAAGTATCAAAAATCGGTTATATTTTCATGCAGGGTGACAAATTACGGCTCTTTCCACTTAACCTCTTAGGTGCCAGGAGGATCAATGAGTAGAACCATCTCTTTTTGCCTGGTTATGCTGACTTTAACTCTAGCAACGCCTGCTCTTGCGACCATGAGATATCTGAATCAAGTTATGGAATGGTCTTGTAAGTATTGCCACACTACCGTTCAGGGGATTCGTTCCCAGGATTCATCCCTATCCTCCGCGGAGCGCTTTAAGTTGAACGCGATAGGATTGGCGCTGCTGAATGACCCGGCCGCATACGAGCTTTTGAAAAGCCGTGGCGCTTCACACGCGATTAGATGGTATAACAAGCCCTGGTTGACCAAGCCAAGATAGTATTGACCCGGAGTTTGAGGGCAATATACTGACATTTAATGATAAGGGTCAGAGGGCTTAGCAAGCAGTTTGGAGCGCGCGTTGTCGTAGATAATCTCTCTTTCGAGGTAAATAAGGGGGAGATCTTAGGGTTTCTGGGACCCAATGGCGCGGGGAAAACCACGACTATGAGAATGATAGTCGGTTTCCTCACCCCCACATCCGGTGAAATTTTTATTGATAATTTTAGCGTAGAGAGAGAGTCGCTTAGAACAAGGTCTTTAATAGGATATCTTCCCGAAAATCCACCGCTATATAATGAACTTACTGTTGTGGAATATCTCTCGTTTGCCCTCAGGCTGAGTGGGGTTACCAAAAAAAAATTTAAAGATAGGCTTGATACCGTGTACCAGACATGCGGAATCGGGGATGTGAGTGGACGACTAATTGGAAACCTCTCCAAAGGTTACCGGCAAAGGGTTGGTTTAGCGCAGGCAATAATTCACAATCCAAAGATACTTATATTGGATGAACCAACCGTGGGGCTCGATCCAAAACAGATTCATGAAATTAGGGGGGTGATAAGGGGTCTGGCGGGGGAGCATACGATTATTTTAAGTTCTCACATCCTACCAGAGGTATCCAAAACATGTGACCGGGTCATAATAATTAATGAAGGTAAGATTGTAGCCTCTGATACGTGTGATGCCCTTTCTAATAGATATTCAGGTGGAAACCGGTTTGAAATTACAGTGGCAAGACCAGGCAGTGATGCTCTGGAGAGACTTAAGGCTATTAGTGGTGTTTTGAATGTAGTTAATATAGGTAGCGGGAGAGGGTTTCTTGTTGAGGGGAGAAGGGGTTTAGAGATCCGTGAAGAGGTAGCCAATCTGGTTGTGCGCGAGAATTGGGGTTTATTAGGATTAAAGGCTATGGAATTTTCACTTGAGGATGTCTATCTGCAACTTACTATGGAAGAGTGATGCGAAATATATTTACAATAGCTGGTAAAGATCTTAAGAGTTTTTTTAGCACATCACATGCCTGGGTTCTTTTACTTTTATTCACACTTATAACCGGTTGGGTTTTTTCGCACGATATCCTGAATTATCAACGATATACGATGGAATTTCTTCAGAACAAGGAGCTGGAATCGTATGGCCTAGGTAAGGTTATTCAACCACCCAATATCCATTGGGTTCTTGGAGGGATGCTGATATTTGTCGGTGTGTTTTTTTTATTTTTGATGCCTTTGATAACGATGCGGCTCTTTGCTGAAGAGAAGAAGATCGGGACACTGGAGATGCTTTTTTCCAAACCCGTAAGGTTATATGAGGTAATTTTGGGAAAATTCCTAGCCTCAGTCACTCTTTTATCCCTATTTTTATTATTCTCAGCCATTTTAGCTTCAATACTCTGGATTGTGTCAGACCCTAAGCCATCCATTGCCCCATTTTTTATAGGGTATCTCGGTTTGTTCCTTCTGGGATCAGTATTTTTGGCACTGGGTCTCTTTATAACAGCCTCCACCTCAAAACAGATTGTCGCT
>MGRR01000019.1:10434-12384 GCA_001798265.1 Deltaproteobacteria bacterium RIFCSPHIGHO2_12_FULL_43_9 | reverse complement strand
CCAATTTTAAGTTACATATCTGTTATCAGTCATATGGATTCATTTGCGAGCGGTGTTTTGGATACCAGGGATCTGTTTTATTTTGTTTCGATGATCTTTCTCGGATTATTTTTAACCGCGCATTCGTTGAAGTCCCAGGGCTGGAGATCGTGACAGTGAAATTAAAACTAATAAAGATTATCGGCACCTCAGGAATTGTGGCACTAATTCTGGCCGGACTGGTTCTCCTTCTCACGCCATCCCTTCTTTATTTAAGAAGTGGATTAATAATCTTTGGTTTTTTCTCCCTGATCGCGGCCCTCGTATTGAATTTTAAGGGAGTAAGGTCTTTTTTATTAAAGAAATCCACAAGATCCACCTCTTTCTCATTCATTATTGTTTTGTTCGTTATCTCTCTTTTGGTAGCCCTTAATTATATTGCTTATCGGTACAGTTTTAGATTTGATTTTTCGGAGGGAGAGATTCACACGCTCTCTGAGCAGTCGGAGAAGATAATAAAGAGAATAAGATCTGAGGTCATGGTTTATGGTTTTCTGAAGGAAGAAAACAGGGCAGATTTTGAAGCCTTGATGAAGATATATCAGGCAGGTAACCCCCTGATTAAATATCGTTTTGTAGACGTGGGGAGTGAAATAGATCTAACAAAAAAATATGATGTCACCTATGGAACAGTTGTAGTAGAGACCGATGGCAAAAATCTTCGGATTGAAGAGAGGTTTTCTGAAAGCACCCTGACCAATGCACTTTTAAAATTACAACTTCGGATGGAAAAAAAGATAGCTTTTCTGGTCGGCCATGGGGAGAGGTCCATCCACGACAACGATACTGGTGGAATCAGCCAGTTTAACTCAACACTTATTGGGCAGGGGTATAATATTACAGAGATCAATCTAGTAGTGGCAAAATCGATTCCGGATGATATCGAGCTACTAATAATTACCGCTCCAAGGGATACATTCCTGGAGAAAGAAAATAGAATTATCACAGCATTTATCGCCGGAAACGGGTCTGTAATATATCTCCAGGATCCTCAAAAGGATCTCAAAACCCCGTCATTTATAGCTGAACTGGGAATAAGAATATTAAATGGAACAATTATAGATCCGGATGCCGCCCCATTTTCAGGCGGCGCTGAAATTCCACTGGTTGGCAGATATGGGGATCATGGGGTTACAAGCGGCCTGAAAAAAGAGAGCCTCAGAACACTCTATCCTGTAGCAACAGCGCTGAAAGAGGATAGGAAGATAGAAGGACTCAAACTGACCCCGCTGGCTTACACCTCTCCAAGATCGTGGCTGGAGTCTGAAGTCGCCGAGAAGGTAAAATATGATGAGAGAAGTGACTTAAAGGGACCACTGATTGTAGGTTTAATCTCGGAGTCTCAGAGTGGAAAGGTAATTGTTTTTGGCGATTCAGATTTCGCGAGTAATCAGTTCTTCCTGCTTGGCGCGAACAAGAATCTTTTGGTTAATGCTGCCAGGTATGCCACAAATGAAGGAGAATTAATCTCAATCCTCCCGAAGGAGATGCGGTTTCACCAGATATTATTATCAAATTCCCAGATTCAGTTAATAAGGTTTTTTGCCGGTATTTTTATCCCATTCTCTATAACTTTGTGCGGGATTAGGGTATGGTGGCGAAGAAGGAGGCTTTAACCAATGAATTTATTAGTTCAAAAATACGGTGGCAGTATTTTGCAGTCCCCGGAATTTATCAAGAAGGTCGCGGAGCACATTGTAGAGACCAAAAAGAAATATCCAAATCTTGTAGTCGTGGTATCCGCGATGAAAGGAACCACCGATGAGCTTTCAAATATGGCAAAAGCCATCTCGGCCAATCCCAATCGCAGAGAATTAGATATGCTTCTTACCGCCGGAGAGCGGATTACCATGGCGCTGCTTGCGATTGCCCTCCATGAAATGGGATGCCCGGCCCGTTCGCTAACAGGAT
>MGRR01000019.1:1613-10426 GCA_001798265.1 Deltaproteobacteria bacterium RIFCSPHIGHO2_12_FULL_43_9 | reverse complement strand
GTAGTTGCGGGATTCCAGGGTGTCAGTAGGCATCGAGAGGTGACAACCCTAGGAAGAGGTGGATCAGATATAACAGCTGTTGCCATCGCGGGAACACTTGGGGCGGAGAGGTGTGAACTTTACAAAGATGTCGATGGGATATATGAGGGAGATCCAAAGAAGATTGTGCAGCCAAAGAGACTTAAATTTTGTACTTATGAGGATGCCGAGAAGATGGCCAAAGAGGGGGCAAAGATAATTCATCCTTCAGCAGTCTCTCTCGCCAGGACATACAAGGTTCCTATTTCACTTCTTTCACTCGATAAAAGTGAGGGTGGGACGTTCATAGCCGACAAAGAGAGCCGGGTGTAATGACTTATTTTAATTACTTCATTCTCTTTATAGCCCTGATTGAATTAGTCACCGTCAGAATCATTGGATACCCATTAGAGATTTCACCGCATCTATCCAAATTTCTTTTTGTTTCGGGGGAGGTCGCGAACTGGCTTGGAGTTTTTCTGGTTGCGTTTGCGTTTATTGCCAGTTTATTACAGATGCGAAGGGATGAAAGACATATTCCATTGGCGTTTATTTTGCTCGTATGGGTGATTTTGTCCGCGGCTGTTGTTTGTCAAATTATGCCGAATTTACTGATTGTAAAGGTTATTTTATACAGCTCTTCATTTTTATCGATAATTTTACTTTTTAATTTAGGCAGACGGGAGATAGAGAGACAAAGTCATATAGTGTGTTATCTTTTTGCGGCCCCGCTCCTTTTCCGGTTTTTGTATTTTACACTTGAGGCAATTCAATCAGGCGGTTTTTTTTCCCTCCCACTGGAGGTTTACGACTATCTTCGTTATGTGGACGAAATATTAATGTTAATAGCCCTTTTAGGTGTCGGTGGTGTTGTTTTTGATAGAATAAGCTTCCCATGGAATTACAAAAAAACATTTTTGTTGTGCGTGATGGGCCTCTTTGTTCTCTTCTTTACCTTTTCTCTCCTGCAGTGGCCATGGTCCACATTGGCAATAGTTCAGGAATTCGGGTGGCGCATATTTTCAAAATATCCATATCTGGCAATATTCTTTTACGGCATCCCCCTTCTTTGCGGCCTCTCGGCTATTTTGCTCCTCTGTGTTGATACAAGAAGCTTCTCCCTCGGCATAGGACTCCTATTTATACTCCTGGGACAATCGAGCATGGCACATGCCTCCCTTTTTTATCAGATATTATCCTTTCTAGGCTTGCTCTATATACTGGATGAGGGTGCTAAAAAACCGAGGTATGTACTGGGGAAGCGCTCCTCCCTATTCGCCTCTTAAGTTGTATCTCCCTCTCGGCATTAAATGTGGAGTGTGGCTTTTTATTTTTCAGCTTCAACAGGCAATCAAATATATATGGTTCTTTCGCTTCGGTCCTGACAATTACGGTTGTCAGGACCTGCTTTCAGCTCGCCGTGTGATTATATCCATCGACCAGCTCGCTTCAATGCTGCTCAATAATCATATATATTTGATTGCCTTGCCTCAAAGTACACAAAAGCCACACTCCATATTTAATGCCGGGAAGTTCTATATCTTCTGTTCAGTATTAATATATTGCAAAAGTTGATTGTAAAATGAGTCGTTATTGGCGCGATTAGTGAGTCTGTCCAGGTAAAAAGAAGGCCTAGGACAAAACCCATTGCAATTGCAATCATGGTCCACGGAATTAATTCCTTTTTAAATGGGAAGTGTATCAGTCCAAATAATATGCTTGTTATAACTATTCCAAGGATGGGTTGCAGCCCACCCCGGAAGAATATCTCCTCCCCTATCCCACTTGCAGCGGCAATAATGATTATTTTAGATGTCTTAAGTGGGGCAAGAATTTGGGAGAAGATCTTTTCCATCTCCCCCGCCCACCTAAATCGATCCAGCGAAATCGTTGATAAAAAGATTACCGGTGCGGCGATTGCAGCTCCTATAACGATATCCATTGCAACATCAGGGATTGTTTGCCCGGTGAAGCCAAAAAACCAGAGGCCGGATTTTAAGCGCCCGATTATGAGCCCTATACAGGAGAGGATGGTGTAGATAGATATTACAGATTTAATTGATAACCTGTTCATTGCCTGTTCTAGTGTAGCAAATCGGGAAGAGCCTTTACAAAGGATGAGTGGTGCGGCATGATTTTTCCTTGCCCAACTTTTCTAAGGAGGTGAATTTTATGTCCGATATTTTAATAGTTCAGTCAAAGGTCAAGGAGGTAATTAAGAAGCAGGGGTGTAATACAGCCTCTGACGCCGTGGATGCGATGAGCAAGCAGGTTGAAGGTATGATTAAGAAGGCCATTGATCGCTGTAAGGCAAACGGGAGGAAGACCGTTAAGGCAACAGATTTTTAATTATTTCAAGATTCTATTTGAATAATGAATATTTTAATGGTATAAGGCCACCCGTCATCCCGGAGTGGAGTGTCATCCCGGCGAAAGCCGGGATCTAGATTCCCGCTGGAGCCTGTACTCCGTGAAAACGGGGTACGGGAATGACAGGCGCTCCTCGCAATGACGTGTATTAACGGATAGGGGTGTGGTTTTGTTCATTAAAATTAGTAGGATAGTTTGTCTCTATCTCCTTTCTTTCTTAATTTTCACGGGGTGTTCCAGTAAAAAAACAAGCTCCTTTCCAGGCTACAACAGCCTGGATGAGGCCATCAAAAATACCTCTTCACAAGGAGGGATGGAGTATTTTGATGGGGAGAGTTACGAGAAGACCTTAAAATATATCGCGACATATTCTGTCTTTTCTTCGCCAGGAGATAATTTTATTCAGGAAGTCCATAAACTGGTTTTTGATAAAATCTCCACCCCGCCACAGGATGAAAATAAATACGCGAAAAATTTATTCTGGCGCGATATCCCTTTCGGAATCAGGCAGAACAAACTGATAGATACCCTTTTTAGCGCGCAAAAGCTGGATGACAAAAATTATTTCGCGGATTTCACACCGTATCTGGCGTTAAAGAGATGCTCAAGATTCTACAGCGATGGTGCGGACAGGGATTCCAGGATAAAGATTTGTCTGCTTTTTTCACAAGTCCGTCTTTCAGATCTTGAAGAACTAAAGATGAGGACAGAGTTTTTTGGACATATTAGCAAACTGGCCCTTTATTTCGCCGATCCTTTCGGAAATTTCATTCTTGAAAACGAGCTTGCCTCCCTCCCGTATGTTTCCGAACCCGAAGAAGAGATCGATGCAAAAGAACTAACCGATTCAATTGGTTATATAAGGCTTAAATCTTTGAATCCTCCGCGCTTACCAGAATATCTGGCAGAAGAGATTAAAAAGATTGAAAACTCTGGCAGGGATAAAATCATTTTAGATCTTCGTGGCAATCATGGTGGTTTAGAGGATGTAACTATTAAGGTTGCGTCACTCTTTTTACCGGCAGGCGCTCCGTTATTTTTATCCCGCCACCGCAATGACACTGGCGTGTGGACTGAGGTTCGCTGTCGGGTTGTAGATGACTGGCCGCTTTTATCGAGCCAGTTTAAAGGGGAGATGGTTGTTTTAACAGATCACAGTACCGCGAGCGCAGGTGAGATTTTGGTTGCCGCGCTTCAAACCAACAAAAGGGCATTGGTAATAGGGCAGAAGACCTTTGGAAAAGGGATTGGTTTTTTGATGGGGCGGCTAAATACATTAGGGTATAAATCGAAAGGGGTGATGAGCTTATCTACAATAGTAGTTTATCATCCGGTTACAGAGCGTTGCTGGCACCGGGATCCACTTGAACCCGACGTACTCCTTGATGAAGAGATGATTTCAAAAACTACGATGGATGAATGGGAGGCTCAGCAAGACGGGATGCCCTACAGGATGGTTGATTATCAGCACTTTGCCAACAGGGAATTAAATCAGGATTTAAGATCTGCCCCGGGTGGATTTCAGAGGTGTCCAAATTTGGTTGAATTAATCCCGGCAACAAGCCAATGGGATTCATTCATCAACAGTAAAGATCTTCATAGCGAATTGTTGGACAAGGGAAGAAAGGAGGGGTTTGAAGAAGATCTCCCACTCTATCTTGCCATATCTGCTCTTGATTCCATGGACTCAAAATAATATCCTATCTAGAATACTTGACAATTTTGTACCACTTTTTTATAAATGGGCGTTAACTTGAGGGAAAATCTATGAAAATTACCGCATTGGAGGAGTATGGGCTTCGATGTCTTTTGCAGCTTGCGAAAGAAGAGGAGAAATCACTGGTTACCGTTTCTGAGATTGCTCAGAATGAAGCCCTCTCAAATGAGTATGTATCCAAGATAATGACCATGCTTAGGCGTGGTGGTCTTGTTGAATCTGTTCGTGGGGTTACGGGGGGGTATCGTCTCGTAAAACCAGCCAGTCAAATAACGGTTGCAGATATAAGCTTTGCCGTCAGTCAGCCAATCTATGATGATGAGTTTTGTATCGGTCACAAAGGGTTAACAACGGAATGTGTTCACGCTGATGATGTTTGTGGCGTCAGGACTGTGTGGAAAGCGATATCTGACAGGGTGAATGAAACAATGAAGAACATTACTTTGGCTGAGGTTTTGGAGAGGCACAAAAGGGATTTAATACCAGGAGTTTCTAAAGGGGATGAAAAGAGAGCTTTTTCGCATTGAGGATCTGCATATTTCCGTTGAAGGGAAAGAGGTTGTAAAGGGATTGTCCCTTACAGTCTACGAGGGTGAGGTTCATGCTCTTATGGGGAGAAATGGATCCGGAAAAACCTCTCTATCGTGCGCGCTTCTTGGACACCCAAATTATAAAATTACCTCTGGACGGATATTCCTGAGAGGCAAAGATGTCACAGGCTTAAGTCCGGAGGATAGGGCCAGGGGGCGGATGTTTTTAGCCTTTCAGTATCCAGTGGCTATTCCTGGTGTCAGTGTGATGAATTTTCTGAGAACCGCAGTGAAAGCAGTGTTTCCGGAGGAGATTTCTGTAAGGGATCTGAGACTGAAGGTTAACGAGAAGATGAAGCTGCTGGGAATGGAGCCCTCGTTTGCTTCACGCTATGTAAATGATGGATTCTCCGGTGGCGAAAAGAAGCGATTGGAGATTCTTCAGATGATGATGCTTGAGCCTCAGTTCGCGGTTCTTGATGAAACGGATTCCGGCCTCGATATAGATGCGCTAAAAATTGTAGCCCATGGAATCAATACGCAAAGAAGTGAAAAATCTGGAATCCTCTTAATTACCCACTATCAGAGAATGCTTGACTATGTTCGTCCCGACTATGTGCATGTCATGATTGATGGAAATATTGTCCGGTCGGGCGATGAAAATCTTGCCAGGGAGCTCGAAAGCAAAGGATACGATTCAATTTCTTCAGCCATAGCTACTTAAAAAGGAAGAGGTCAAAAATATGACAGCGAAGCCAGAACTCCTGATAAATCAAGGATACGATGAAAAATATGGATTTCGGAAAGAGGAGAAGAATTTTTTTAAGTCCCGTCCAGGATTAAGCAGTGAGATCGTATCTGAGATCTCACGCTATAAAAATGAACCAGAGTGGATGAGAGAGTTTAGGCTGAAGGCGCTCGATACCTTTTATAAAAAGCCTATGCCGGTATGGGGGCAGCCCGACTTACTCAATAGCATACAATTCGATGATATCTTCTATTACATTAAGCCTGTTGAGCGACAAGGCACCAGTTGGGAGGATGTTCCTGTCGAGATCAAGGATACGTTTGAAAAGCTTGGGATTCCAGAGGCTGAGAGAAGGTTTTTAGGAGGGGTTACCGCTCAATATGAATCTGAGGTCGTCTACCATTCAATACTGGAGGATCTGGATAAACAGGGGGTCATTTTTACTGACATGGATACAGGGCTCAGGGAATACTCCGATATTGTTAAAAGATATTTCGCGACAATAATCCCCGCTGCCGATAATAAATTTGCCGCCCTTAATTCCGCTGTCTGGTCCGGTGGAAGTTTCATTTATGTACCAAAAGGGGTGAGGGTTGATATCCCGCTGCAGGCATATTTTAGAATTAACGCGGAGAGCATGGGGCAGTTCGAAAGGACTTTGATTATCGCCGATGAGGGGAGTTTTGTTCACTATATCGAGGGATGCACAGCCCCGTCGTATTCTAAGGATTCACTCCACAGCGCGGTTGTTGAGCTGATTGCTATGCCAAATTCCCGCATCAGGTACACTACAATCCAAAATTGGTCGAAAAATGTCTACAACCTCGTGACCAAAAGAGCCGTTGCGTATAAAGATGCTACGGTTGAGTGGATAGATGGTAATCTCGGATCGAAACTAACGATGAAGTATCCGTGCGTCGTTTTGGCAGGGGAGGGGGCAAGGGGTGAGGTTTTGTCCATTGCCTATGCCGGGAGAGAGCAGGTGCAGGATGCTGGAGCGAAGATGGTTCATGCCGCTCCCAATACAACATCTATCATTACCTCAAAATCTATCAGCAAGGATGGTGGTCACGCTGTCTACCGAGGGCTTGTAAAGGTTTACCCGGGGATGAAGGGGATAAAATCAAATGTTCGTTGTGATGCGCTTCTCCTGGATGAAAATTCAGAGTCTGACACGTTTCCAACAATGGAGGTGCAGGAGAAGGATGTAAATATTGGGCATGAAGCAACGGTTAGCAAGGTGGGTGATGAACAGATTTTCTATATGCAGTCCAGGGGTATTAGTGAAGATGAAGCGGTGACGATGATTGTAAATGGATTTATTGAACCCTTTACAAAAGAGCTACCACTTGAATACGCCGTTGAACTCAATCGTCTAATTCAATTACAAATGGAAGGGTCGATAGGGTAAATAAGGGATATTCGATGGATGCAAATAGGTTCCTAGATTCGTTTAAAATCCTCTCCTCAGGTGATCCATCATGGATACAGCCCCAAAGGAAGGAAGCATGGGATGCTTTCGTTAACTCCTCACTTCCCTCAACGCAGGTAGAAGAATTCCGCCATACAGATTTAAGTAAATTGAAACTGGATGGCTTTTTCCCGAATGGTTCTGATACGTCGTGGGTCTTTAACGGCGGGCAGGGTGTAATTTTAGGCTCACTCTCTGAATCCCTCAAAACAAATCCGCGCCTCGTTGAGCCATGCCTTGGAAAGATATCCAGATTTAAACCGTGGAAGTTGCGTCTGCTTCATAATGCCCTCTGGTCCGGCGGGCTTTTTTTATATGTGCCCAAAAATGTGCGTTTGACTGAACCCATTCGCGCAAGCTCTCTTGTGAAGGAAAGTGGAGAGGCACATTTCCCCCATATGCTTATTATTTTAGAAGAGGGGAGTGCGGCCACATTTATTAATGATGTAACAACAGGGAGTGATGGAGAGCAGCTGGTGGTGTCGCAGTGTGAGATTGTGTTAAAACCGGGGTCTAATCTTCACTACCTTAATGTTCAAAAGTTAAACTGTGCGAGCTGGTGCTTCATGGATCAGGCGGTTGAGCTGCATAATGACGCGAGGTTAACAACATTATCGCTCTATTTAGGTGGCAGAATAACCAAGTCCGATGTTTTTATAAACCATGTTGGGCGAGGTTCTTCATCGCAGATTCTGGGGATAGTCTTTGGTGATGGTGAGCAGCATTTTAATATTCAGACATTTCAGCAGCATCCGGCCCCTGAGACTGTAAGTGATCTTCTTTATAAAATAATCTTAGATGAGAAGGCCTCTTCTATTTTTAAGGGATTAATCAGGATAGAAAAGGGTGGGCAGAAATCGAATGCCTATCAGAGCAATAAGAACCTTCTGCTAAGTAGCAAGGCCAGGGTTGATTCACAACCCAAACTTGAGATCATTGCAGATGATGTCAGATGCACCCACGGCGCAACAGTCGGATCTGTAGATGAAAACCAATTATTTTATTTAATGAGCAGGGGCTTGGACCGTCGCGAGGCGGAAAAATTAATTATTACAGGATTTTGCGCGGAGGTGTGTCAGCGATTCGGCAGTCCCCCTGTTACCGAGGCACTTATGACGGATCTTCAGTCTAAGATCGGGTAGTTGATATGAAGTTTAAAGTTGCCGGTAAATCAGAAATTCCTGTGGGAAAGGTCAAGGTTTTTGAGCTAGAGGGGGAGCGGATAGCTCTCTGTAATGTGCGCGGAGCTTTCTATGCCATTGAAGATATATGCACTCATGATGGTGGGGCCTTGGATCAGGGGGAGCTGATCGGGGACATTATAGAATGCCCGCGTCACGGTGCTCAATTTCGGGTGACTGACGGGGGCGTGATTAAAATGCCTGCTGTGGTTCCTCTTCGAACCTTCCCTCTCTTTATTGAAGGTGACGATATTTATGTCGAGGTCTAAAATCGGATTAAACTTTGAAAGCTCAAGAAAAGATTTCCCTATACTTAAGCGTCAGGTAAACGGAAAGCCACTTATCTATCTGGACAGTGCCGCATCTTCGCAAAAACCGAATCAGGTTCTTCAGGCGATGGATGATTTTTATACGAGATCATATGCGAACATCCATCGTGGCATTCACACACTTTCCGCGGAAGCAACCAAAGCTTATGAGGATACAAGAGATAAGGTTGCGCGGTTTGTTAATGCCCCGGAGAGAGAATCTATCGTATTTACAAGTGGTGCTACGGAGGGGGTCAATCTTGTTGCTTCATCCTTCGGAGATGCTTTTTTAAATGCGGGGGATGAAATAGTTCTTACTCAGATGGAGCATCACAGCAACCTTGTTCCATGGATAATGCTGGCTAAAAGAAAGGGACTAAATTTAAAATACATTCCAATAACACGTGACTGGAAAATTGATTTAAAAGATGTTGAATCTGTTATTACGAAAAAGACAAGGCTCCTCTCGA
>MGRR01000019.1:1103-1584 GCA_001798265.1 Deltaproteobacteria bacterium RIFCSPHIGHO2_12_FULL_43_9 | reverse complement strand
ATCACGCCAATTTCACAGATTGTTTCGCTTGCGCATTCTTTTGGGGCAAAGGTGCTGGTAGATGGTGCGCAGAGTGTCCCGCATATTCCGACGGATGTTGTAGCCCTGGGTTGTGATTTCCTTGTCTTCTCCGGCCATAAAATGCTTGGTCCGACCGGAACAGGTGTGCTTTATGCCAGGAGGGAGCTATTGGAAATGATGCCGCCATATAAAGGTGGCGGGGAGATGATCTCTGTTGTGAAATTCGATGACGTTACCTTTAATAAAGTACCGTACAAATTTGAAGCCGGGACACCAAATATCGCGGGTGTTGTAGGTTTGGGAGCAGCTATAGATTATTTAAACAGGGTAGGGATGGAGAATGTAAGATCTTTCGATGAAGAGTTAACCCATTACGCAATCTCCAGATTAACGGATATCAAGGGTTTGAAAATTTATGGTCCGTTAGAAAGTCAGGAGAGGGGCTCAGTAATATCCTTTA
>MGRR01000019.1:135-1054 GCA_001798265.1 Deltaproteobacteria bacterium RIFCSPHIGHO2_12_FULL_43_9 | reverse complement strand
ATCTATAATAACCACGAGGAGATCGATTGCCTAATAAAAGGTATCGAGGAAGTGAGGAGGTTTTTTCTTGGCTCTGGAAACTAAATATGAGATTAAACTCAACGATTTGTACAGGGAGGTGATCCTTGATCACTACAGGAATCCAAGGTTTAGGAAGCCGATTGCTAATCCTGACGTGGAAGAATTTGGCGTGAACCCACTCTGTGGCGACGAGATAACCATTCAACTCTGTTTCGGCAGCCAATGCGCCAGAAATATTTCTAATGTTGCGGTAACTGGAAGGGGATGCTCAATCTGTACGGCATCCGGTTCCATCCTGGCTGAACTGATTAATGGAAAACCGATTGATAGCGCTACCCGATTAATCTCCCTGCTTAAAGATGTCATGCATGGAAGAGCAAAAGCGCCCCTCACAGACTTCGGTGATCTTGAGGCCCTGGAAGGGATAAAGAATTTTCCTATAAGAATAAAATGTGCCCTTCTTCCCTGGACAACCCTTGAGGGTGCCCTAAAACAGAGGGAGCGTATGACATGCTGACGAAAGAGGATATTATGAATGCAATCCATCCAATCGAGGATCCCGAGCTGCATGTTTCCATTGTGGAATTAGGTTTAGTCTATGGAATAGAGGTTAACGATTCCGGGGTTGTGGATATAAATATGACGCTCACAAGTCCAGCATGTCCATTGGGGCCACAGATTAAATCTGCTGTTGAGATGACCGTTGGAAAACTCTCCGGAATCCAAAAGGTAAATATAAACTGGGTCTGGTCACCACCCTGGGATCCTCGGGAGCGCTGTTCTGACGATGCGAAGGTGCTACTCGGTATCTATTAAAACAACCGTCATTCCCGCGAACCGTCATTCCCGCGAACCGTCATTCCCGCGAACGCGGGAATCTAGATTCCCGTTTTCACGG
>MGRR01000019.1:0-88 GCA_001798265.1 Deltaproteobacteria bacterium RIFCSPHIGHO2_12_FULL_43_9 | reverse complement strand
CGTTTTCACGGGGATGACAGAGTGCTCCAGCCTGTCGGAGTATTCTCTTTCCTCGTCATCCTGAGGCGAAGCCGAAGGATCTCTCACG
>MGRR01000018.1:9560-12540 GCA_001798265.1 Deltaproteobacteria bacterium RIFCSPHIGHO2_12_FULL_43_9 | reverse complement strand
ATCCTGGCGAATCACAAATCGCCTCAGCCTGTTGAATTTCGTATAACCCGCAACCCTGCCTGAATAGGTTTTGCAATCTGAGTTTTTGATCACTGTTCTTAAAATAACCTTTCTCTGAAAAGTAATTGATATCTCGGTTTATTCTTTTGACAAAATAGGCTGCATCTTCGGGTGAGTACCGGGGTAGCTCATTTATTGTAATATAGATTGGAGATGTGTGGGCATGTAGGTCCCCATCAAAAACCCAGGTTGGCTTATCCCCTTTTATTTCAACCGCTACCCATGAACTTTTGTCTATGTGGATATTTTTAGAAATTGAAAATTTATATGAAACCTTATCATCTCCATTATCAATCATTGTTTTCCTGGGATCCACAAAACCTCTCAAACGGGGTTTTCCATTAACAATGATTCTCCATTCCCCAACCGGATATAATGAGGCCACGGTGAAGCTCACATTAAATTCTGCTCCGCCCGTAGATGATGAATTTATAAATAGTTCGCTTCCAACCAAATGCTCTTCGCCTGACAAAGGATTAGAAACTGAAAAACTGGTAAACATGGGCCCATTTGTTACAAATGTTTGTCCAGCCTTTGAAAATCTTACCCAATTGTCATATGTAAACCCCTCTTCCCTTGGAATATAAACGTACGCCCTTAAACCACCCGGTGGGAGCGAGAAAAGCGGATTTATCAGGTATGGTCCCACCCTATTTCCGACAAAGGAATCTGTTCCTGCAGAGGCGTGAAGTTTATGTCCAGTATTTAGAAGACGGTACCAGAATTTTATCGAGTCTGAACTTGTAGCCGGATAAGAAAACACTTCAATACCATCTACCTTCCCTAAGGCAACATCGACAGGCAACTCCATCATGTCTGGAATTAAATCATAGAGAATCTTAGCAAAGTCATCATTCCCCTCCAGACCCAGATTAACAACTGGGTGTGCATAGATCACCATCGTATTGGAATTTTGGCTCTCAACCTTATCCGCCCAATCGGCATTTGGAACATCCCACTCAGCCAAATCAGCATCTGGGACATCGTAAAAATTATCGGGGTACCCCTTAAAACCTGAGTAAAGTGGGCCTACAAGATTATCTAAATTGTGGGTTATTAAATGACCTAGATGGTTGTTCCTTAGCTCTTGATTCCATACCATTTTATATTCATCCGTGGAAAGTGGGTGTTCTTCTCCAGTAAACATTTCGATATCATAAACAAAACTTCCTAAATCATTTGCAACAACCATGTTCGCTACATTCAGATCTTCCGCAACAACAATTTCAAAAAGCTCCTTTTCAGAAAAACGCACCCTGTCTCCATTATACCTGGCATGAATATGTGAGTCCCCGGACCAAAAACCATATCTTTTCATTTCTATCCAACGCTCTAATTCAACAATTATTTCCTTTTTGTCTCCCTCAACTTTCCTGAACGCCTTTCTCCACTCCTTTTGACGACGATACTCATCCTCCCTGGCCATGTAGATTTCCGTTCCTGTAACCCTAAGGCGTATTGGCATAGCAGGATAAAACTCCATTCCACGCATAGCTGAAAGCAGATATAGCCCGTTTGGTAAATTCACATTACATTCACCATTACTATAAAAATATTCATTTAAATTTTCCTGGTTGTATTTTAGAAAACTATGCTCACACGCATAATATCTCGAATGCCCCCGTTCCTTACTGCTCAATCGCTCTATTACTATTCTAGAAGGAACGAGCCCCAAACCCTCATGGTCTATTGTTTTGATTTTGAGATAATGCCCACTCTCAACACCCGCATAGGCAAACGGGGAACACAACATTAGAGTGGATGAGTATAACACATACAGAAATATCCGATGTTTCGGTATGTTTTTCATGATGAAATTTATGGAAATTATAAAACACTGCCTTAAGTCCTATCGGATGAATTGCATGAATAACTTACTGTTTTCTGGATTCCCGCGTGCGCGGGACAATAGAGACACAAATGACAATAGAAGTGCCGAGGGCCGGATTTGAACCGGCATGGACCTTTCGGCCCCCAGGATTTTAAGTCCTGTGCGTCTACCTGTTTCGCCACCCCGGCATAAAACATCTTTTTTGGTTCTTTCCGGAATTTAGTGGAACCTGACTATCGTCATCCTGAGCCGAAAGCGAAGGATCTCCCACGTCATTTCGAGGGAGCCCTTCGCATTCGCTCAGGACAGGCTGCGCGACCGAAGGAATCTCTGCGCAAGAGATTGCTTCGCTACGCTCGCAATGACGGCGGTAAGATTCCACAAAAAAACAGAAAGAACATCTTTTTTTAGCACGCATTCTGTTTATTGACTACACTGAAGAGAACATATTGTGTCATCCCGGCGTTCGCCGGGATCTAGCGTACGTTTTATAGATTCCGGCTTCCGCCGGAATGACACAACTGCCGGAATGACGCAACTACCGGAATGACACAACTACCGGAATGACACAACTACCGGAATGACGCAACTACCGGAATGACGCAACTGCCGGAATGACACAACTGCCGGAATGACTGCAATGCAGGCTTCCAACTTTTATTCAATGTAAAATTACGAAAAAGTATCATGGTAACAGTGTAAAAATGTAAATCCGCAGATCCTATTAATTTCATTGGCATTTTTAAATAAAAAAAGGGCTTAATAGAAAAAAACGTAAACATTTAGACGATAACCGCTCCAAAAACAGGGTGCAAAACCTGGCATCTAATTTGCTCTAACAGGTGGTGAGCATTAAGAAAAATGCTCAGTGTGTGTTCAGACGTGTAAAAGGGAAAACCTCGTGCCTCGACAAAATAATCATTCCACTCAATGTGATCGCTGTATCCATGACTCCCTTTTGGTCATCTGGCTTTTACCTTCGAAGGGGGAGTGAATGCGAAATATTTTCTTTCGCCTAATTTTGGCTAGTTCACTTTTATTAATTCAAGGCAATGATTCTTATGCCGGGATTGAGGATCTGATCAGGGG
>MGRR01000018.1:0-9540 GCA_001798265.1 Deltaproteobacteria bacterium RIFCSPHIGHO2_12_FULL_43_9 | reverse complement strand
CTCGGCGGAATTAGAATACCTGGTCAGAACCACTAAGACAGACTTCGGGGACTTCATAATTAACAGAACGTCACTCTCTATCCAACAGCGCTCTCAGGCAAGAATCATTGATAGGTTGATTTATGAGGCAGAGGCGGTTCTTGATGTTCCTAATCCAAATCTGGCCAGATTTACGCAAGGCGTCGTGAAAATACCGGTTACCAATCTAACCAAAAGAGGAATAATAATCTCAAAAAGCGCGAATATATATCAACATTTTCAAAAAACACACAGAGAACTACATCAATTGCTTGATCAATTCGAGGTTTTGAAAGGACGCCTTTCAGATCTGGATCCGAGGGTGGAAGAGTATTTGGATGGGCTGGGTAGAACTGCCTCAAGCCACAGGGCCCTTGCGGAAACGTTGGGCGATATTATTTCAATCAGTGACAGGGCCATAGCAGATAGCGTTGTTGGCGAGGCGGAGAAGATGGCCATTTTTTCAAGATTTTTTAGAAACCTCTCCCCGATTTTTGAGGAGCTGCAGAGCGCAAAAATACTAATGGAAACACATGTCGGGAGGCTCTCCGCATGGTTAAAAGCAACTGATGGTGGTCTTCCTTCGGGGTTTGATGAATTTTTAGAGAGACATGCCGATTCAACATTGGCTCAAAGATTTTCAAGGATTTACAGAATTTCCGAAGACTCTTTAGAGACGCTACAGCAGGAATATGCAACATTATTTAGACCACTCCTCTTGGAACGAAGGGTCGGCGCCGCCGAAGAGATGCTTACACTGTTATGGACAAGGGAGGGCTTTAAGGCACTAAGGTCAACACTCCAGGAGCTCGGCTCTTCTCTCTCCCGTTATCCATCACTAAAAGATATATCCACTGAACTAGAATCCATCATGAAAGCAAGAAGCAGCCTTATAAACAACAGGCTTGCTGAAGCCAGACTTAAAATTCTTTTCCCCAATTGGGAAAAGAATGCTGCCAGTCTAAAATCACAACTGAGCCGGGTTCAGGGGAAATATACAACCACCTTACCAAATATGTTGGATCCGAGCGTCCAGGCAGTGGAGGTAAAAAGACATATTAGCGCTGAGTTAAATAGAGTAGTGCAGGAAGGTGGAAATCCCGCTGCAGCGATCAGTGGGATAGTGGGAGAAATAGATGACGTAATAGATACGATCAGCAGAACTCCTACTACAAACATCGAGGATCTACTAAGCTCTACAAACTCTCTTAGAGCAGCTCTTTCTACACTGAATAATTTCATAGGGCATGCCACAAATTCATTAGGTGAAATCGGGAGAATTGGAGTGAGTGGAGATTTAAGCAGTGGTGTTAACTATGTAATTAAGAAGCCTGAAATCAGGCAAATGCTGCGGGAGTATATCGGTCTCAGGAGACAAATAGTAGAAGATCTGGAGATCCAACTCATCAGAATTGTGCCGTAACCCATTAATACTATTACAAATTCCTCTTGACCCCCCGTGGCAGGGAATGTTAGTCTGTGACGTAAGTTCGATTATCTGGAGGAGGAGATGAATAAAGCTGACCTTATTAATGTGCTTTCTGAAAAGGCCAATATCGCTCATAAAAAGGCTGAAACGGTTGTAGAGGCCATTTTTAATTCTATGTCTGATGCTTTAACATCGAATAAAAGGATAGAAATCAGGGGGTTTGGCTCATTTGTTAATAGAACATATGAGGCATATACGGGGAGAAATCCAAGGACCGGATCTCCAATTAAGGTTAAGCCTAAAAAGCTCCCATATTTTAAACCGGGTAAGGAACTAAGAGAGCGGATCGATAAAAAATAACCCCGAAAATCGAATGTAATGGTAAAAAATAATTCTGAAAGGTTGCCATCGGTTATTTCAACCTATGAGCAATATCTTCAGCATATAAATACAATCCCACTTCTGACGCCTGAAGAAGAACATGACCTCGCATTAAGGAGCTGGGAAAATAAAGACAGGGAATCGGCACACAGGCTCGTTATTTCCAACCTGAGATTCGTAATAAAAATAGCAAATGAATATAGAAACTATGGCCTAAAATTAATGGATCTGATTCAGGAGGGAAATATCGGACTGATGCGGGCCGTTAGAACCTTCAACCCTTATAAAAATGTAAAACTTATTACTTACGCGGTCTGGTGGATACGCTCTTATATACACAATTACATTCAGAGAAACTGGAGCATGGTCACGCTCGGAACAACGCAGACCCAAAGAAGGCTCTTCTATAAGCTAAAACAGGAAGAGGAGGAATTATTGAAACAGGGATTCACCCCTACAACCAGGCTCCTGTCCGAAAAACTTGGCGTTTCAGAGGGTGATATCACATCGATGCAACAGAGACTCTCCGGCAGGGATCTCTCTTTAAATGCCACGCTAGGCGGGGATTATGAGGGTACACAGTTCATCGATAAATTAATATCTCAATCAAAACCGACAGACACCCGGATCGCCGAAGAGGAGGAGAAAAGAGTATTTTCGGATGTCTTAAACCGGTTTAAATCGACCTTGAAAGAAAAGGATTTATATATTCTTGAGAATAGATTACTTGCTGACAATCCCCTTACACTGGAAGAGATAGGAAAGAGATTTAACATTACAAAGGAGCGTATCAGACAGCTGGAGAACAAGATAAAAAAGAACCTGAAGAAATTCCTGGATAAAGAGCATCCAGGTTTTAAGATTTCGTAAAATCAGCTGGAATAATAACCCTGAATGTCGACCCCTTCCCTACTTCACTCTCCAGCTCAATCCTCCCTTTATGTGCATCCACTAAATATTTTGCGATTGTTAATCCCAGTCCCGATCCCACAACTCTATGCGTTAATGTCGCTTCCGCCTGTACAAATGGCCTGAATATCTTCTCCTGTTGCTCAAGCGGAATACCGGGCCCCTGATCAATGACATCCACAATAAATTCACCTGGCCCGCCATCCACCCTTATTACAATTGGCGAACCCTTCGGCGAAAATTTTATTGCGTTGTCAATGAGGTTAAAGAAAACCTGCTGTAATCTGTCCGGATCCGCAACCATGAATTCGCATATGGTTGGTGCACATTTAACCCTAATATCCCTCTCCTCACGGTCTATCGCAACCTGGAAAAATTCGACCAATCTTTTGAAAAATCTCTTAACATCAACCTTTTCCGGTTTTAATACCAATCTGTTTGTTTCTATTCTTGAAAGATCAATAATATTATCTACTAGCCTGGTAATTCTGTGGATCTGCGCCCTGCTCCCCTCTATAAGTTTTCCCCTTTTTTCTTTGGATAATTTCTCCATATCAAGCAACTGCAGTCCCGACTCAAGTATAGTCAATGGCGCACGGAACTCATGAGAAACTAGTGTCAGAAAATTTCTTTGCAGCTGTTCAGTCCGTGATCTGACAGAGAGATCGCGCAGGATCAAAAGATATCCAAACCTGTCTGACCCATCCGGGTGGATAGGAAGAACAGTGAGTCTATAGAGAACCTGTGACAACTCCATGTCCTTAACCGGGGGATGTTTTTTGGCTAATGCAAAAGGGTCTATTTGTAATAGCTTTTTTATCTCCTCATATGCCGGTTCCCCATCCGTTAATCCCTCATTCCTCAGTAACTGCATTCCGGGTGGATTCACAAACTTAACCTCTTTAGTTTTATCTATAACGATAAGGGACTCAGGAAGTGCCTCAAGAAGCAATCTCATCATTTCCCGGTTTATCAGCGAGTAAGACGCCCCCTTCTCAATAGCAACCTCTATGCTCTGTGTGACAGAATCAATCGATTCAATAGGTTTTTTAATATAAGCTGAAACCCCCTCCTCAATAACATCGCGCGCAATATCAGCATCTTTCGACTCAAACATTATAACTACGGGTATCCCCGGATACTCCTTGTTGACTATTCTGGCCAGCTGCAGGCCACCAAGCTTTGGCATCACAAGGTTGGAGAGTATGACATCAATCTTATGCTCCCTGATCACATTGAGGGCCTCTTTGCCGTTGTCAGACGGATATATCTGATAATCAGGGAATTTGTTTGAAAGGAGATCAATAAGTCTTTCTAACTCCCCTTTCTCGTGATCCACAATCAATATTCCTGGCTTTTCTGACATACCCCACCCCCGGATACCCTAAACATTTCATCGGGTGTTCCTGAAAATATTTTGAGATCTCATGTGAGTTATAAACATTCCTTAAACTAATTGTTTAATGATTGTTTACCTTTGGCACCGCGCGTGGAAAACCGATCTTAACAATTCACGATATAGCCATATATTTCAGGCCAGAGAATCTTTCTTCCGATAGATACGTTGGGTAGAGAAAAAAGAGATGAAAAACAAGCCCAAAAACAGAATAAAGCTCTTTTTACCATTGAGACGCTTCTTTATTTTTCAGAAAAAACCAAACCAATTTAAAGAGGAACTGGATAGGTATATCCATGAGTTAAGAGACTCACAGGCCCAACTAATACAGGCTGACAAACTCTCGATTATTGGTGAGAGGGTTTCCTCCCTGATCCATGACATTAATAATCCACTCACGGTCATATCTGGTTACACCAAGGTGTTGAGGGAGCTGATTGCGGAGCCTGTCCCTCTTCGTCATCCTGAGCCGACCATTCGTCATCCTGAGCCGAAGGCGAAGGATCTCGACGCGAGATTGCTTCGCTCCGCTCGCAATGACGACTCACGTCATCCTGAGCCGACCATTCGTCATCCTGAGCCGACCATTCGTCATCCTGAGCCGAAGGCGAAGGATCTCAACGCGAGATTGCTTCGCTCCGCTCGCAATGACGACTCACGTCATCCTGAGCCGACCATTCGTCATCCTGAGCCGAAGGCGAAGGATCTCAACGCGAGATTGCTTCGCTCCGCTCGCAATGACAGTACGTCATTCCGAGGGAGCAATGCGACCGAAGGAATCTCTACGAACGGCGCGGCTCCTCGCAATGACCAAAACGTCATCCCGGCGGAAGCCGGGATCTCCTCTCACAACAACGAGGTGGAAGACTACCTCAACAGAATTGACCGTGGGGTAGAAAAAATAAAATCCCTTGTTGATCATATTAGAAATTTTTCGAGAATCTCAAATCAAAAACTAATTGAAACAAATTTAAATGAGGTCATAAATAACGCGATTTTGATGGTTGAAACAGAATTAAAAAGCGCGAATATAAGAGTAACGAAAGAACTTGCCTCCACTCCCCCCAAAATTTTGGGGGATCCAAACGAACTTGAACAGGTAATAGTAAATCTGATTACCAACGCAAAGGATTCCATGACGGATCTCCAGAAGGAGAAACCTGATTATCAGGCGGAATTGGCAATATTCTCCCGGGAGACGGAAAATGGCGCTGAGATTGTTATCAAGGACAACGGCAAGGGTATTCCGGAAGCCATAAGGGAAAAAATCTTTTCGCCGTTTTTTACGACCAAAGAATACGGAAAAGGAACGGGACTCGGTCTATCCATCTCGCGTAATATTATAAAGCGACACGGCGCAAATATTTCCGTTGACTCCAAGCTTGGAGAAACAACATCATTCACGCTTAAGTTTACCTCAAACGCTAAAGATATTAACGCTTAGCAACCTTTGTTTTGTCACGTTTATAAGAGAAAAAATGAAGAGGATTGTAGGATTTCGACCCCTGCCTGACCTCAAAATGGAGATGCGGACCGGAGGCTCTGCCGGTTGACCCGAGAAGGGCTATAACATCCCCCTGTTTCACATAAGCACCCCTCTTAACCAGATTTTTCTTGTTATGGGCATAAACCGTCCTAAAATTCCCACCATGATTTACAACAACCATATTCCCATAACCACCAATGGCATTTCCTGAATACATCACCTTCCCTGCCCTGGCTGCCCTCACCGCCGACCCAGATGGGGCTGCGATGTCTACACCGTCGTGATGTCTCCCCCACCTCCTTCCAAACCCTGATGTAAGCCTCCCATGCGAAACGGGCCAGATATATGCCAGTTGATGCGCTTTGAGAATTCTATGCTGCCTTAAGGCAATAAGAAGCTTCTCATTAGCCCTTTCCAGCTTCTCAAGCTTCTCCTGTCTTACAGCAGCTATCCCTTTGATAAACCTAGGGGTTTCCATCTCGTAGGCACAACCAACAAGGAATAAGGCCGCAATAGGAATGATTATTTTGACTATATCGCCCTTTTTCTTCATCCTATCTACTTTTTCGGCGGGGGGAGTAAACTGCTTGAATTATGCACATTTTTTGGGCATTTGCAATCATATTCTTTCTCAACCCGTCATCCTGAGCCACAACCATTCGTCATCCTGAGGCGACCATTCGTCATCCTGAGGCGACCATTCGTCATCCTGAGGCGACCATTCGTCATCCTGAGGCGACCATTCGTCATCCTGAGCGAAGCGAAGGATCTCAACGCGAGATTGCTTCGCTCCGCTCGCAATGACGAAGAGATTGCTTCGCTCCGCTCGCAATGACGAAGAGATTGCTTCGTCGCCTTCGGCTCCTCGCAATGACGACGGTTCAAACCAGATACTTTAATAAAATGAATCCGCCAACTAACAGAAACACAAAGATAATAGTCAGTAAATTAAAGTACTTATCTATGAAATCCCGGACAGGTGAGCCAAATCGGGAAATCAGCCATCCTATCAATAAAAATCTGAGCCCCCGTGACGCGAGTGAAGCAATGCAAAAGACCACAAAGTTTATCTGGAACGCGCCCCCGGCAATGGTAAACACCTTATAGGGTATAGGTGTAAGCCCTGCTATACCAACCGCCCATGCTTCATATTGATGATAGTACAATCCGATTTTATTAAATGTATCTGTGTAACCATACGCCTTTATAATGGGCCAACCGACCCATTCCATCAGCTTTAAACCTATCAGATACCCGATCATTCCACCGATTACAGAACCTACGGTGCAGATCACACCATACCAGACGCCGCGCTTAGGCTTCGCCAGACCCATCGCTATTAATAAAACATCAGGTGGAACCGGGAAGAAGGATGATTCAGCTACAGATAGGATAACAAGGGCCGGAGTCGCGTATTTTGTGTTCGCCCAGTGAAGCACCCAATCGTAAAGCCACCTTATCCAGCGAAACACAAAAATATTTGGCCTGGTTACCTGCAAATGATCGGTCACTTAAGGTCCCACTTGAGAAGGGTCTCGTAGAAATTGGGGTCGGTTGAGTTAACCTGAAGCGGTGTCAACGAGATATAACCCTCGTCTATGATCTTACAATCACTCTCATCAATATCCTTAAACCCCTGATACTCTCCACCAATCCAGTAATAAGGCTTTCCCCTCGGATCGACCTTCTCAATTATCCCCTCCGAATAGATTCTATGACCCATCTTGGCTACCTTTACCCCTTTTATTTCGCTTTCAGGAAGGTTTGGAATATTGGCATTGAGAAAAACCCCGAATGGAAAGATTTTACCAAACGCAATCTTGTTCTTCTCCGCGTAAGAACTCATCTCATGTAAAAGCTTGGCTGCGAACCTGGCGGCCGTCTCATAGTGGGCGCCTTTTCTCTCCCCAAAGATCGCAAGCGATATAGCAACCGCCGGAATACCGAGAAGACAGGCCTCTCTGGCCGCGGCAACCGTGCCTGAGTAGTGTATATCGTAACCGAGATTACCACCCTGGTTTATCCCAGAGAAAACAACATCAGGTTTTTTGCCATTTAATATCTTACGTATACCGAGCCATATACAATCTGCAGGCGTACCATTAATGGCGTAATGCCCCTCGTTTACCTCTTCAATTCTGAGTGGTTTATGCAGGGTTAAAGAGTGCCCTGCCGTACTTCGCTCCTGTGCAGGAGCAACCACAGTAATTTCACCGCTACCTTTTAGTGATTTCTCAAGAACTGCTATGCCCGGAGAGTAGATTCCATCATCGTTGCTAATTAATATCCTCATGAGGGCTAAATTAGCCGACCCGATAATATTTATCAATACGTCCGTCATCCTGAACGTCCGTCATCCTGAGCGAAGCGAAGGATCTCATCGAACAGATTCTTCGGCTGCGCCTCAGAATGACGTTAGTCATCCTGAACGAAGTGAAGGATCTCTGCGCGAGATTGCTTCGCTTCGCTCGCAATGACGCATGAGATCCCGGCTGGAGCCTGTACTCCGCGAAAGCGGGGTGCCGGGATGACATTTGTGACGGGATGAGTGGGGGCTCGCAATGACGAAAACCCCTTGCGACAATCCGAAAATTCGAATATTCTCGCAGGCCAAATGGAGGAAAAATGACAGACACAGCCACAAAGGCCGCCAAATTACTTCTCGAGGCGGGTTGCGTCACAGTAAATGTAAAAGAACCGTTCCGCTATACATCCGGGGTTTTAAGCCCAATCTACTGCGACAACAGGCTTCTCATATCTGATCTCAACAGGCGCCGCACAATAATCGGACTCTGGGGAGACATGCTCAAATCAAAAAATATCCCATTTGATCTTATCGCCGGCACCGCTATGGCCGGCATCCCCCACGCAAGCTGGCTCTCAGATCTGCTGGATAAGCCCATGATCTACATCCGTAACGAACAAAAGGGGCATGGAAAAAGAAACAAGATAGAAGGGAGATTAGAAAAAGGGGCTACGGTCCTTGTAGTTGATGACCTTATCACAACGGGCGGAAGCTCACTTGCGGCCGTCGAGGCAATCAGAGAGGCTGGTGGGAAAGTGGCCCATGTAACATCAATCTTCTCTTATCAATTAAGAACGGCCCTTGATAACTTTACGCAGGCCAACTGCACCCTTCACCCGCTTAGTACGTTTCAGACCCTGATCACACTGGCCACGGAATCGAAACACCTCAAAAAAGATGAAGCAACCTTTGCCCTGGAATGGGCCTTTGATCCGCAAAGTTGGGGCGAGAAATTTAATCAAAAATCGGGTTAACCATAAAATATAAGGAGTAACAAGTGAAAAGTATGATTCTAACAACACTATTTCTATTTGTAGTAACCGCAGCACTCACAACCTATTCCAACGCTGAACCTAGCGGAATCTCCAAGGTCAGCCATCATGAGACATCAACAACATCCGGCCTCAAATATATCGACTCCAAGGTTGGTAATGGTCACTCCTCCAAAAAAGGGGATAAATTAACCGTACATTACACAGGATATCTGATGAACGGAAAGAAGTTTGATAGTTCATTGGACACAGGGAAGCCATTCGTATTCGTACTTGGAAAGGGCGAGGTAATTAAAGGCTGGGATGAGGGCTTAGGCAACATGAAGGCTGGTGGTAAACGCACCCTTATAATCCCCCCTCAACTAGGTTACGGCGAAAGGGGTGCAGGGAGCGCAATTCCACCAAACTCAACATTGAAATTTAACGTAGAGCTTTTAAAGATTAATTAGTTTCGTCATTGAGAGTACCCTCGTCATTGCGAGCGAAGCGAGGCAATCTCGAGATCCTTCGGCTTCGCCTCAGGATGACGGTTTCGTCATTGCGAGCGGAGCGAAGCAATCTCGAGATCCTTCGGCTTCGCCTCAGGATGACGGTTTCGTCATTGCGAGCGGAGCGAGGCAATCT
>MGRR01000017.1:10553-11022 GCA_001798265.1 Deltaproteobacteria bacterium RIFCSPHIGHO2_12_FULL_43_9 | reverse complement strand
GGCTTCGCCTCGGGATGACGATTGGTCGCCTCGGGATGACGATTGGTCGCCTCGGGATGACGACAGAGCAGAAACAATCTTTCCATCCTGAATTGTAAGCACGTAGAGCTTCTTTTCTCCATCCAATGACGTTAAACCGGTCACCCCAGGATACAATCTGATACTTTTTAGGGCATCCCTAAGCTCTCTTCTTGAATCAATACTCTTATCACTTAACGTCTTTCCCAATATGGTTATTGCGTCATAGCCGGCAGCAGCCATCAGATCCGGATCCTTTTGAAAGCTGTTCCTGTAGGATTGAATAAATTGTTGGACCCTTGGCTCTGTACTTTGAATAAAATATGTATCAATGAATATCGCACCCTCGGCAAACTTCCCGGCACGACGAATCAGCTCAGGAGAATTCCATCCATTCGCGCCAAGAAATGTTATTCCTTCGCCTCCCCCGTACGCGTACCAGGCAGGGATT
>MGRR01000017.1:9606-10501 GCA_001798265.1 Deltaproteobacteria bacterium RIFCSPHIGHO2_12_FULL_43_9 | reverse complement strand
CGTCTGGTTTTACCTCTCTTCCGAGCTCCGCCTCCTTCCCGGCCTTTATCTGATTCCATTCCTCCATTCTATTTGTAAAATCATCAAGCTTTGCCAGCCTTTTCATCTCATTTCTAAAATCTGTTTTATTCGGTTCATAAGAAATTTCGTCGGTTATTTCGCCACCTCGTAATTGAACCTCTTCCCTGAAATATTTTGCCAGCTCAATGCCATATGGATCGTTAGGATAAAGAATCGCGAATTTTCTTATCCCCCTCTTTTCAATCGCGTAAGCCGATAATTCCTTGGCCTGCAAAGAATTGGTCATTGTTGTCGAAAAAGAATAGGCCCTCCCCTTGGTCAATCCCTCTTTTTGGGAGAGCTGAAGTATTGGGACCCCGAAATCCTCCGCCCTGTAGACCGCAGCTTCAGCGGTTATGCCAAGCAGAGGACCGACTATCGCGATAACATGATCCTTCTGAAGAAGCTCATTTACCGCGCTCTGCGCGTATGACGGATCACCCAGGTCGTCCAATATTGCCAGATTTAGCTGAATTAGACCTTGCTGTTGCAGTTGTGTCACACCAAGCTGAATTCCCTGCAACGCATTTTTTCCAAAAGCCGAATATTCACCAGTAAGAGGTAAGATCACACCAATGGAATTTGGAGAAACGCCGACACTATCCCCCGCCTGATAACCGGAGGATGAGACAGAAACATGAGGCGATAGCCGCTTCTCCAACGCAACGACTTGTTTTTCCAGATCCTGGGAGATATCTCTTCTGTTTATATTCCGCAAAACATCCGCTGCTGCCTGATATCTTGTAACATGATAGAGACTCACCGCCTCATTATATAACGCGTGTGATCTGAACTGCGTGGTATCAGCCAGTTTCGCAGCATGATTAAACAGTGT
>MGRR01000017.1:0-9580 GCA_001798265.1 Deltaproteobacteria bacterium RIFCSPHIGHO2_12_FULL_43_9 | reverse complement strand
TTCATAAGGAACCTCTCTTCCACCGCGTAAAACTACAGGTTGACTGCAACCAACAGCGAGAAAGAGAAAGATAAAAATTAAAATTAACTGATTTTTTTTTAACATCGACGCACTTTTTTATTGTGATTCAATAGACGCAAACTCCCTAAGTAACTCCTGTTGCTTTTTAGACATCTTTTTGGGGATCTTAATGGAGATACGAATCAACAGATCCCCTTTCCCATGACCGTGAAGACGTGAAATCCCATTCCCGATTAATCTTAGAACATTTCCGGGCTGGGTACCCGGCGGAATCTTCACCTCCACATCACCTTCAAGCGTTGGAACCCTTATTGAATCACCTAACGCAGCCTGAGTAAAAGAAATAGTTTGCTCAATCAAAATATTATTTCCATCTCTTCTGAATATTGGATGTTCCTTAACATGGATAACAACATATAAATCTCCACTCCCTTCACCTCTGGCAGAAGCCTCACCCTCTCCCCTCAATTTTAATCTTTGTCCTGTTTCAACACCCTCAGGGATTTTCACCTCTAACTGCGTGGTTTCCATTGTCACACCTTCACCATCACATACGCGGCAAGGATTGCTTATAATTGTCCCATTACCGCCGCACTGACTACACGTCCTGCTTACAGTGAAAAAGCCCTGCTGAAACCTCTGTTCACCACTCCCCCTACAGCCTGGACAAACCTGCGGCGTAGAACCCTTTTTTGCACCACTCCCATTACACTCTTTACATATTCGATGTCTTGGAATGGTAAGAAATTTTTTCGCACCAGACGCGGCTTCATTTAAGGTTATTTCTAAATCGTATCTTAAATCAGCCCCTCGGGGCTCTCTTGCGGAAGGTCTCGCTCGTCCACCAAGAAAATCACCAAAAATATCCCCAAAAATGTCGTTAAAATGCGAAAAATCCCGCATTCCCGAAAAGCCGCCAAAGCCAGAGAAGCCCTCTGCCCCCATTCCCTGTGTAGCAGCGTGACCAAACTGGTCATAGGCCCTTTTCTTCTGTTGATCACTTAAGACCTCATACGCCTCTGAAATCTCTTTAAATCTTTCTTCGGCGGTCTTGTCACCTGGATTTTTGTCGGGGTGATATTTTAAGGCAAGTTTCCTATAGGCCTTTTTAATTTCTTCAGTGGAAGAATTTTTATTTATACCTAAGACTTCATAGTAATCGCGTTTTGATGCCATATTAACCGAAGATTAATTGGCTGTTGAAAGCAGCCACGTTAAACTTTCTTGTATTCCGCGTCCACCACATCATCCCCCTCCTTCCCCGGTTTCTTCGACGCATCACCCCCCTGTTGTCCACCACCGGTTGAGGTCTGTTGATATATTTTTTCCGCAATACGATTATTTACCTGGGTAAGTCCATCCGTTGCAGAACGCAGTGCCGAAATATCATCCTTTGGCAAGACCTCTTTAGCAGCTTTAATCGACTCTTCGGCCTCTTTCTTCAATGCTTCATCAATCTTCTCCGAATACTCTTTTAGGCTCTTTTCTGTCTGATAAACTAACGCGTCAAGATTATTTCTTGTCGTAATCAATTCATGTTTCTTCTTATCCTCTTCGCTATGCTCTTCAGCATCCTTCACCATCTTCTTAATATCCTCGTCCGACAAACCTCCCGAGGCCTTTATCTGAATCTTTTGCTCTTTTCCTGTTCCAAGATCTTTCGCCCCCACATGCACAATGCCGTTTGCGTCGATGTCAAAGGCAACCTCAATCTGTGGTACACCACGCGGAGCCGGTGGAATACCAACCAGCTCAAACCTGCCAAGGCTTTTATTATCAGCAGCCATTTCACGCTCACCCTGAACGACATTAATTGTCACAGCAGGCTGGTGGTCTGCCGCCGTTGAAAATACCTGACTCTTTTTACATGGGATTGTCGTATTTTTCTCGATAAGTTTCGTGGCAACCCCGCCCAAGGTTTCAATACCAAGAGAGAGCGGCGTAACATCAAGCAGAAGAACATCCTTTACCTCTCCCATTAAAACACCACCCTGGATCGCAGCACCAACAGCAACCACTTCATCGGGATTTACACCCTTATGCGGCTCTTTTCCAAAGATCTCCTTTACCTTCTGCTGAACCCTCGGCATACGGGTCATTCCACCAACCAGAATAACCTCTTCAAGCTGGGCTTTTGAAAAACCAGAATCCTTCAAGGCAATTTCACAAGGCTTAACCAGTTTTTCTATAAGTGGCTCAACAAGAGATTCAAGCTTGGAGCGTGTAAGTTTATAGTTAAGATGCTTCGGACCCGACTGATCGGCTGTGATAAACGGAAGATTAATTGTTGTCTCCACAGACGTGGATAGTTCTATCTTGGCTCCCTCAGCAGCCTCCTTTAATCTCTGCAGCGCCATTTTATCTTTTCTTAAATCAATCCCCTGATCCTTTCTAAACTGATCCGCTATATAATCTATAATTAGCTGGTCAAAATCCTCTCCACCCAAAAAGGTGTCGCCATTAGTGGACTTAACCTCAAACACACCATCCCCCAATTCTAGAATGGATATATCAAAGGTTCCACCACCTAAATCGAACACAGCAACCTTTTCTTCCTTTTTGTTTTTATCCAGACCATAAGCCAGGGCTGCGGCGGTCGGTTCGTTAATAATCCTCTTAACCCCAAGGCCGGCGATTTTACCGGCATCCTTTGTTGCCTGTCTCTGACTATCGTTAAAATAGGCCGGAACAGTAATCACAGCCTCATCAACCTCGTGTCCCAGATAATCTTCAGCGGTCTTTTTCATTTTTTGCAGAATATAAGCGGAAATTTCCGATGGAGAATATTTCTTCCCCTCAATCTCAACCCATGCATCACCATTATCCGCCTTAATTATTTTATAAGGACAAACTTTAATATCTTTTTTGACCTCGGCCGTATCAAATCTTCTGCCAATAAGTCTTTTCACCGCGTAGACCGTTCTCTCGGGATTTGTAACAGCCTGCCGTTTGGCAACCTGCCCGACTAACCGCTCTCCGGTATCAGTGACAGCAACTATGGATGGCGTTATCCTGTTTCCCTCCTGATTCTGAATAACCTTCGGTTCCCCACCCTCCATAATCGCCACGCATGAATTGGTAGTTCCCAAATCAATCCCGATAATCTTTTTACTCGCCATTTTTCTCTCCTTTATCCCCAATCTTTTCACTCTTTTGAGAAGAAACAATTACCTTTGCCGGACGTAAAACCTTGTCATGAATCTTGTAAGCCTTTTGCAGCTCCTTAATAACCGTGTTTGGTTCTTTATCCGCAACGACCTCACTTCCAATGGCCTCATGTATAAACGGATCAAACGGTTTTCCCAGAGAATCAACAGGCACCACGCCCCATCTGGCCAGATTATCCTGAAACTGCTTTATTGCCAGTTTCGCACCATCAATTAGTCCCTCATCACCAACAGCGGTTTTAGAGGCGGCATCCACAAGAAGCTCGAAATTATCAACCGCGGTCAACATCGAACGTATTAAGTCCAGGTTCCCATATTTCATTAAATCAGAACGTTCTCTAATTGCCCTCTTTTTATAGTTGTCAAAATCGGCCAGCAGATAGAGATACCTATCCTTCTGGCCCTGAAGTTCGGCCTGCAACCCTTCAATATCCTTTTCCAAAGAACCCTTTTTTTCCGGCACCTTAACTGCCTCTTCTTTAGCTAAATCTGAGTCGCATTGCTCGCTTTTCAAGCCCCCCTCCACATGCTTCTTTTTGCCTTTCATTTTGAACACCCTATCTGATTAGATATCATTCACAAGCGAACTGGTGTATTCCAGAAGAGAAATAACATCGCAATATCGCATAGTTAGATTGCCCAATACTAAAAGAGCCCCATTCCTTCCATCCGCCAATCGAATCGGAGAGGTTATCAAACTACAAGGAGGAAGATCCAGCTCTTTGAGTTCAGAAGAGAAAAAGACATGGGTCTTCGACCTCCGTGTGGCATTTTTTAGTACCGGAAGCAGGGTCTCTTTATCCTCTAAAACATGCAGGAATGGCTTAAGTTTCGATACCTCCGAAAAGTGAAAATGATCTATTAAATGGACAACACCATTGATAAAGATTTCATTATCATTTTCAAAATCACTCTTTGAGGGCAAAAAACCTACTGAAGCCTGTTTTGCCTGAGAAGAGATAAAATTTATAGCCCCCCTGAATCTACCACCATCACGCTCAACCATATTCAAATAAATATTTCTCATTTTAAATCTATTCTCGTCAGAAATCGGCTCTACCCTCAGAATGTTATCAACGTAATATCTTATCCCCGACTCAGTCGGAACCCTCCCCGCTGAGATGTGTGGCTGGTAAAGAAAACCGATATTTTCAAGTTTTCCCATAACATTTCTAATAGTTGCAGAGCTCAAAAGCAGATGCCCTCTGGAAGCAATAACGGTAGAACTAGCCGGCTTATCGAAGTCTATATAATGCTCAACTATCAGACCAAGTATCTCGTTTTCACGATTTGTAAGCGTCATAAGTAATGCCCATTTAAACAGTTAGCACTCTAACCCACCGATTGCTAACCGGGGATTTATAGCACCACGCTTTGCAATGTCAAGTATATTAACTCTAGCTAACTTATTGTTATTACACATTTTCCAGGCGATTTCCTCCCCTAATAACAACCCCTTCCTGGTAGGAGAAATAACGATTCTTTCTGGAATTTGGTGGAACCTTGCTGACGTCATTCCTTCGATGCCCAGGACGACGAGAAGACTCAGGATGACGCCCAAGCCACCGTTGTGTACCATGATTAATCTCCACTAAAAAAGAGAAAGAACCTCGCAGCTGGGGGGTAATGGGATGATTTATGCAACAAAACCCTATCGTTGTTGCAACCCATTGAAACAATTAGCAAAACTGGTGTATTGTCTGCCATCATATTTACCGCTAAAATGATGGCAATGTATACACGTCTTTTAACACTCCCGACTCAAAGCTTTTTTTTGCTTGGTCCACGCGGAACCGGCAAAACTACATGGCTTAAATCTGTTTTACCCGGTTCAAAGTATTTCGATTTATTGCGATCAACGGAGCATATTCGGCTAATGAGAAACCCCGATGAATTCCGCCAAGAAATAGCTGCCTTAAAAAAGGGGAGCTGGGTAGTGGTTGATGAGATTCAAAAACTTCCTATTTTATTGGATGAAATACATTCAATTATGAACGATTTTCCCAAGCAATATAATTTTGCACTCAGCGGATCAAGTGCTCGAAAGTTAAAACGTTCCGGTGTTAATTTGCTAGCGGGACGCGCCATTAATCGACATTTACTACCCCTCACGGGAAGTGAGATGAATTATGACTTCCACGAAGAAGATATAGTTAAATATGGCATGCTTCCGGCCGTTCGAAATTTGTCACATGATCATGATAGAGTAGACTTCCTGGATGCTTATATCGCAAATTATTTGCAAGAAGAGATTCAGCAGGAGGCGTTGGTAAAGAATCTGGCATCTTTTACCAGATTTCTATCTGTTGCTTCACTTTTTCATGGACAAGTTACAAACGTTGCCGGCATTGCCCGTGACGCAGGGGTCCAACGTCCAACGGTTCAGGGTTATTTTGACGTATTAACCGATACCCTTATTGGTAGGTGGCTTCCTGCATGGACACCACGAATGAAAGTAAAGGAGAAGGTTCATCCAAAATTCTATTTTTTTGATCCAGGTGTTGTACAAAGCATCTCGCCGAAATCACAGGATTTTAATACATCAGACAGACGTGGGTTTTTTCTTGAATCAATTGTGATGAATGAATTACTTGCAGCCAAATATTATCATGGAATCAAGGGAGAGTTCTATTATTGGTCAACCCCTTCGGGTACTGAGGTGGATTTTATCTGGAAAGGATTAAAATCTTCGATAGGAATTGAAGTGAAGGCTACAAAACAATGGAAAACATCATACGGTAATCCATTAAGAGAATTACATGCAGAAAAGTTCATAGATCGCGAATTTGGTGTCTACTTGGGGGAGAGAATTCTTAAAGATAATAATGTCTGGATATTTCCATTGAAAGAATTTATGAAAAAATGTGCCTCTGCTGATCTTTGGTAATTCGTAACTATTCAGCTGTCATTCCCGCACCCCGGTGAAAACCGGGATCTAGATCCCTGCTTTCGCGGGGATGACGCGTTTGCTGAATAGTTACGGTAATTCATTATATCGCACGCAGATTCATAAAAATTTTGTCCTGGCATTTGGGGTAAGCACATCTACGTCCATTATTACACATTTTCCAGGCAATTTCCTCCCCTAATAACAACCCCTTCCTGGTAGGAGAAATAACCCCATTCTTTAAATCAACCAACCCCTCTTCTATAACCTTTGAAAAAATCTTCTGATCGACAAAGTCTGTAAATTCTTCGCCAAAAACCTCGCTATATGAATCGAGACTAAACCCGCTAACAGACCTCAAGTGAGTCATTAGGTATTCCAAAACCGCTTCATCTTTTGAGAGTCTATGCGGTTCGTGTCGCGGTAACATCCCAGAAACAATAGAGCCAGAATAGTTCTTTAAAGAGCCTATATTTCTGTATCTCTCCCCAAAAGGTTTTACATCAGGGAAAAAACCGTGAGCCCCAGGCCCGATTGCCAGATACGGCTTCCAGCTCCAATAAACCAGGTTGTGCCTGCTCCTTTTTCCACCCCTGCAATAATTAGAAACCTCATATCGCTCATAGCCAAAACCCTCTAAATATTCCTGAATAAAAAGATCAAAATCATTTAATTCAGGCTCTCCGGGCAACACCCTCTTCCACGGATGGTTTCTGGAAACCGTTAGCTGGTAACAGGAGAAATGGTCTGTATCCAAAGAAATAAATTTCTCAAGATCGCGTGCTATTTTATCTATTCTCTGATCGGGCATGCCATAGATCAGATCAAGGGATATATTTTCAAAACCACCACTGCGTGCGAACTCAACAGCAAGTTCTGTCTGATCATGGGTATGATATCTGCCCATTAAATTCAGCATCTCATTTTTAGAACTCTGCCCACCTATAGAGATCCTATTGATCCCTGCCCGAACAAATCCTCTACATTTTTCAGAATCTAAATCAGCAGGATTGGCTTCCATAGTAATTTCAGAGAGCTCCTTAATAGAAAACAGCGATGAGATGGTTTGTATTATTCTATCAATCTGCCCAGGAGAACATAATGATGGGGTTCCACCACCGAAATAAATCGTTTCAACATTTTTAAATGCTATCCTCTCTCCCCAAAGCTTGATCTCGGTACAAATTAGGTCAATAAAGTCATCATCAACCCCGCCTGTTGGCAGAGGCGCCGTTAAAAAATCACAGTAGTGGCATCTTTCCCTGCAGAAAGGTATATGTATATAAATGCTAAAACCTTTTGAGTTCATATTACGAACATGATTACTAAATTAAATAATGGATTAACAGTTATATTAGAAGAATCTCATAAGGCCCCCGTGGTCGCCTTTCAGGCTTGGGTAAATGTTGGAAGCGCGGATGAGGGGAAAGGAGAAGAAGGATTAGCTCATCTCTTTGAGCATATGACTTTTAAGGGGACAAAAAAGAGGGGGGTTGGAGAGATTGCAAAAGAGGTTGAATCCGCCGGGGGGGAGATAAACGCGTTTACCTCGTTTGATCAGACGGTTTATCATCTGACCCTTTCAAGCAGGGATATCGATTTGGGTCTTGATATTCTTGCCGACGCAATCCAAAACTCATCATTCTCAACCAAGGATCTGGAATCAGAGATAGAGGTTATTTTAGAGGAGATAAAAAGGAGTGAGGATTTACCCTCCAGGGAGGCCTCGAAACATCTCTTTGAAACCGCCTATCAGGTTCATCCCTATCGAAGGCCCGTGATAGGTTTCGTTGATACGGTAAAAAACCTGACACCAGAGGTCATCAGGGCTTTTCACAAAAGGTGGTACGTTCCTGGAAACATCACCATAGTTGTTTGTGGTCATTTCTCCTCGAAGGAGGTTTTGGAAAAGGTTCAAAGACTATTTAATAATTTTGCGGGCTCTATTATCAAAAGACCTTCGCGGCACAAAGAACCAAAGCAGGATATGTCCAGATTCTCAACCAATGCTGGAATAACAAACGAAATTTATCTGAACAGTGCCTTTCATATCCCATCGATAACCCATCACGATGTCCCTTCCCTGGATCTGCTCTCCATGATTCTGGGACAGGGGGATAACTCCAGGCTTTGGAGAGATCTCAGAATTAAAATGGGGCTGGTAAGTCAGGTTTATGCCGGAACATACACCCCAAAAGATCCTGGGATCTTCGTTATTGGAACAACATTTCAAAATCAATCTGCAATCGAAATATTTGAGGAGCTATTAATTACACTCAGAGGCGTACGATATGAAGTAGTCAGCAACGGGGAGCTCGAGGTAGCGAAAAAGAATGTTGAGAGTGAACTAATTTACCAAAAAGAGACCGTGGATGGGCTTGCGAAAACCAGGGGCTATTACCTGGTAAATACCGGGGATCCAGGTTTTGAGGAAAAATACCACGCAAGAATTTCCGAGGTTAAACTTGAAGATATTGAAAGTGTCGCGCAGAGATATTTAACGGAAAATAATCTTACGATAACCCATTATGGACCAAAAAAACTGACATCCGCTGAGAGCACGAAGCTTAAGCAATTATGGGAAAAGGTCTTTCATAAAAAAAGGGCCGGAATCAAAAAAAGAGGCAAGGGGGAATTTGTCCGTATAGTTACCCCGGGTGGAGCAACGGTAATATTAAAAGAAACACCTGAAACCGGTGTAACGGCTATGCGCTCCGTGTTTATGGGTGGCATAAGATATGAGAATGAGTCGAACAACGGACTCACATCCCTAATAGCAAGAACCCTCCCTCTCGGAACAAAGAGGAGGGATGAACTCTCAGTCGCGAAAGAAATAGAGGAGATGGCCGCAACACTAGAGGCATTCTCCGGCCGGAATTCAATGGGGCTGGCATTAGAGACATTAAGCCGTCACAACGACGAAGCACTTGATCTATTCTTTGAGGTACTGGGTTCACCGGCATTTGATAACAGTGTGGTAAAAAGAGAGAAGCTGGAGGTATTAAATGAAATAAAGGCCCAGGAAGACAATCCATTATCCCTCGTATCAAGACTCTTTACGAAAACTCTTTTTAAAAAACACCCTTACAGGCTCGAAATGCTGGGCACCAAAAAGTCCCTTAAAACAATCGGGCAGGTGGAACTCTCCCGCTTCCATAAAAATTTCTTCACGCAAAAGGCTCTTGTTTTAGGTATCGTTGGCGACATCAAGATTGACACCCTGATGCCCAAAATTGAAAGCTACATCTCCCTTCTTCCAAAACATCAAATACCGGCCATAAAATTAAAACCCGAGGAGATGTCAAAGGAGCCAAGAGTTCATCATCTTAATATCCAGAAACAACAGGAGCACATAATTGTGGGGTTCCTTGGAGGACAAATCGGGGGTAAAGACCGATATGCGCTGCGTGTTCTACTCTCGCTCCTTTCCGGTCAGAGCGGTAGGCTTTTTACGGAGTTAAGGGAAAAGAGATCCTTCGCGTATACTGTAGCCCCATTTTCCGTG
>MGRR01000016.1 GCA_001798265.1 Deltaproteobacteria bacterium RIFCSPHIGHO2_12_FULL_43_9 | reverse complement strand
AGCTCGTCGATAAATAATAGTACATTTCCCGCGCTGCTTATCTCTTTTAAAACGGCTTTTAATCTATCCTCGAATTCACCCCTGTATTTTGAGCCGGCAATCAGAGCGCCAAGATCCAAAGAGATCAGCCTTTTATTTTTTAGAGACTCAGGGACGTCTCCCTTAATGATTCTATGGGCGAGTCCCTCTACAATTGCTGTTTTTCCGACTCCGGGATCCCCAATCAAAACAGGATTATTCTTTGTTCTTCGGGAAAGTACCTGTACAACCCTTCGAATTTCATCATCCCTGCCAATTACCGGGTCGAGTTTTTGTCTTCTGGCATCCTCGGTAAGGTCTCTCGCGTATTTTGCGAGTGCCTGATATTTCTCTTCCGGATTTGGATCTGTGATTCTCTGCGCGCCGCGGACCTTTGTCATTGCCTCGAGAAGTTTGTTTCTATCAATATTTTGGGACTGGAATATCTGACTGACATCCGAATTAGCAACATCAAGCATAGCCAAAAGCATATGTTCAGTACTTACATATTCATCTTTCAGCTGGTCTGCCTCTTCAAAGGATTTCACCAGAACATGTTTTAATGGTGGAGAGATATACGCTTCGCCAGCGCCAATTACCTGCGGCAGTTTTTTAATTAATTTTTCGCATTCGTTTAATAAAATCTGCGTTGAAACACCAAGCGATTTGAAAATTTCAGGAACAGTTCCACCTTCCTGTTTTAATAACGAATAGAGTAAATGTGATGGCTCAATCTGTTGGTTATTTCTTTTGCTGGCTATGCTTTGCGCTTCAGCCAACGATTCCTGAGCTTTTACGGTAAATTTATCAAATCTCATCTAGGCTCCTGCGGTCATCCCCGCGTTTGTCATTCCCGCGCAAGCAGTCATCCCGGCGAAAGCCGGGATCTCTTGTCATTCCCGTACCCCGCTTTCGCGGAGTACAGGCTCCAGCGGGAATCCAGATCCCGGCTTTCGCCGGGATGACATAAGTCGTCATTGCGAGCTTCCTCCGTCATTGCGAGCTTCCTCCGTCATTGCGAGTACCCTCGTCATCCTGAGCGAAGCGAAGGATCTCGTACGATTCTCGTCATTGCGAGCGAAGCGAAGCAATCTTTCGTTGAGATCCTTCGCCTTCGGCTCAGGATGACGGATGCCGTCATTGCGAGCGAAAAAAGCCTTTAGCCCCCAGGCGAAGCCGTGGGGGGAAGCAATCTCTTACAGAATAATTTGTGGTCTGGTTTTCATAAGTCAACCAGCCCCACAACCCTTCTTCCTTATCGGAATTATTTGCCTATTCCTTGTTTTCTATTGGGATTTTAAGTGTGATAAAGGCCTTATTATCTCCACGCTGCACATAGAGTAGGGCAAGGCCCCCAGCTTTTATTGATTTGAGATATGTGTCTAACTCCTTGGTATTATTAATCTTCTTTCTGTCTACCTCAAGAATGACATCCCCAGGTCTCAGGCCAGCTTCAGCCGTCGGTGAAGAGGGGTCCACGTTGGTAACAACAACCCCTTGTTTAACGGTAAGATTAAATCCCTGCACCAATTGAGGTGTGATGTTCGATGTCTCCATCCCGAGATTAAAGCTCTCTTTTTCCTGGGGTGCTGATGATTCTTTCGCGACCTCTTCATCCTTTCTTTCCGTAAGTTTTACTTTGAAGGATTTGGATTTTCCATCACGGTATATTTTTAATGTTGCGGAAGTCCCAACCTGGCTTGCGCCGACAGCAGTAATAAGATCTCTCTGTGAGGTGATGGGTTTTCCGTCAAACTCATAAATTATATCATATGGTTTAACGCCCGCCTTGGCTGCTGGATCTCCTTCAAAAACCTCGGTAACAATTACTCCCTTAACATCTTTGGGAAGTTTTAATTTTTCCTGCATTTCTGGCGTTACTTTATCAATCCCAACACCAAGCCATCCTCTTATCACTTTCCCTTTTTCTTTTAGATGGGGAATGAGCTCTTTTGCTATATTAACCGGGATTGCAAAGCCTATTCCCTGCGCGCGGACATCAATGGCTGTTGCGATTCCTATAACCTCACCCTTGATGTTAATAAGTGGGCCACCGGAATTTCCGGGATTAATAGAGGCATCCGTTTGAAAATAATCCGTATAAGGAGAGAATATGGCGGAAGGAAGCTGTCTTCCAGTCGCACTGATGATTCCCATTGTAACAGTATGACCGTGACCGAATGGATTACCGATTGCCAGCACAAGGCTTCCGACCTGAACAGAGGAAGAATCGCCGATCGGGGCGACGGGTAATTTTCTGTCAGCGTCAATTTTAATCAGGGCTATATCGGTTTTTGGATCTATTCCGATAGTTTTTGCTTTATACTTTTTTCCATTCTCCTCCTCGGTAAACGTAACCCAGATCTGATCCGCTTTCTCGATAACATGATTATTTGTAATAATATATCCATCCTCGTGTATAACAAAGCCGGATCCTAAACTCTGTTGCTTTTGGTCGGGGGGAAAAGGATAGGGTCCACCAAAAAAATCTTCAAAAAACTTCCAGAAAAATTCCTCGTTAGGGTTTTGTGGAGTCGGTCCACCGTTTGGAGCCCCTTTTGGCGGGCGCTGCATTCTTCGTGGTATTTTAATCTCTGTTTCTGTCGAAATATTTACAACAGCGGGGTTTAGGGTTGACGCGAGTTGAATAAATTCCTGTTGAACGGTTTGAAGTGTTGCAGTGTGAAGTCCGGGTTCTATGGTCGTTTTTTCACTCCACAGTTTTTCCGCGGCCTCTGATGACTGATTTTCAACCCTTACTTTTGTTGAAAGAATAACGGTAACAACCAAAATCACCGGTATCAGCAATAAAATATATTTTAAATTTGCTCTCTTCATTTAGCCTTCGTCTCCTCTTTGCTCTCACCCTTAACAACCTCGACGTATCTCATTTTTGTGTCATAGAGCAGCGCGTTAAGCAGCTCCTCCTCTTCTTTGGTGAGATTCCCTTTTGTTTTCTCTTTTAACATTGTGAGAAGATCTATATGCAGTTTCGCGCTATCCAGATTCTTTTCAAAGTTTCCCGTGGCAGGATTTTTAGCCAGCCCAAGGCCCATTAAAGCCGCGGATCCCAGGGAGACGGCAAAGGTAGAGAAATCTATGGAAACTGGTGAATCTTTTTCAGTCATACCCGTCTTCCAAGGAGGCGTCTTATTCTCTCTTCTACCGGGGGATGAGTTGAAAATAGTGAAAGCAGGTTTCTCCCCTGAAAGGGGTTGATAATAAACAGATGTGCCGTTGCCGGTGAGGGTTCCGCAGTAAGTGGTATTCTTCTGGCAAACGCATCTATCTTTTGTAAGGCAGTTGCCAATCCCCTTGGCGTTCCAGCGATAGAAGCCCCTGTCTCGTCTGCAAAAAACTCTCTCGATCTTGAGATAGCCATCTGAACGATCATTGCTGCAAGAGGTGCAATAATTGACATCAATATTATTGCTGCCGGATGAGCCCCGCCCCCTCTCGAATCCCTGTTTCCAAAAATAAGAGCCCATCTACTCATATTTGCAAGAAGCATGATTGCGCCTGCAATGGATGCGGCGATGCAGCTGATAAGGGTGTCGCGATTTTTTATATGCGCTAATTCATGCGCCAATACACCCTCCAGTTCATCCTGATTTAATAACCTTCTGATTCCGGATGTAACGGCAACTGCCGCGTGTGATGGGTTTCGTCCGGTTGCAAATGCATTGGGCGCATCCGTTGGAATCTCATAAACCCTTGGCATGGGCAATTGCCCACGCTGTGAGAGCCTTCTCACAGACTCAACAATTGGATCGTGGATTGGAAGTGGTTGTGCCCTATATAGCTTCAATACAATCTTGTCTGAAAACCAGTAGCTTACGAAGTTAATAGCCAGGGCAATAAAGAAGAAAATGGTTGCCCCATTCCGTCCCCCTATTGCGCCACCGATCAGGACTAATAAAACGGTTAAAAGTGCCAGTAAAAATGTTGTTTTTATTTGGTTTTTCATAGTTTGCCTCGTGGGGACCTAATCGGGGACAGACATCATCGTGAACAGTTCTGCAAAAACCGTTCACAATGATGTCTGTCCCCATAGATGCAACAATATAATGCGTAGCCCTGAAGAAATCAACGTCCGAATGTAGTTTTTATTCCCGCCTTTCGCGGGGACGTTATGTGTCATTCCGACGAAAGTCGGAATCCAGATCCCGGCTTCCGCCGGGATGACCTATTGTAGCATTCCAGATTCCCGCTTTCGTCATCCCGAGCCAGCCTGTCGGAGTATTACGCGTCATTCTGAGCCGAAGGCGAAGAATCTTTTCTTTTCTAGCGTGAGAGATCCTTCGGCTTCGCCTCAGGATGACGAGGAAAGAGAATACTCCGACAGGCTGGAGCGAGGCGAGGGATCCCTTAGAAAAACTCCTTAGCCCCTTTTTTAGGGGTTTCTTTAACTATCTCATCATATCGCACTGAGCTCTTCTTCATATAGTCGTAGAGCTTTTTATATTGTTCAACGAGGCTTTCACCATTTGAAACATAGAAATTTTCGTAGTTATGAGTCATGCCTGAATATGTGAAGTGGCCAGCACCAGAAAAAGAACGGGCATAATTTGGTCCAGTAAAAACAATAAATTTATTGTGCATCATCTGTTTTACGGCAGAGTTTGTTTCCATAAAGTTAATGTTAATGCAAGATTTTCCACCATTTTCCCTGTTTTTTAAATATGCATTAAAAAACTTTGAGGTACCAGGGACTTCGCTACTACCCAGCACTACATCGTCATCCATTATCATATTAACTTCAACTCTACCTTGTTTATTTCTACACAATTTATTTAATGCTCTTGCGATTCCATCATGCGTAAAGTTTTGCATCGCTGCATAAATGGCATATTTACTGTTTGTGTTTTCTCGGGCAATTTCACCTAAATTCTCTATTTCTGCGATTAGAGCATCTTCGGTTCTTCCATCATCATTTGGTGAATTTAATAGATAAATACCATCCTCCTCTAATCCGGTTTCATAAGATAGATTTAACTGTTCAAAACAGAGGTCGAAAGCCTGTTTATATAAATCTGGATCATCTTTTGCCGCTTCACTGTCATCTACGGCCGTCCTTAGACCCTCAACGACACATTTGTGAGACTTTGAGAATTGGCTGTTATATGGGGCCACAGTTGTTACCCAATGATCAAAATGTAGACTTGTTCCAAAGGCCGATAAATTACCACTCGAAAAACTAATACTTAAGTCCTTATCCTTGCCTGGGGCTACGATTAAAAATTTATTATGGTGAAGACGCCATACATCAACTATTCGTTCACCTGTCTCTGGGTTAAGAATATATTCACCAGTTTCAGGATCTGTTTTAAATACTTTTTCGCCCAAAAATCTTACTCTTATATTGTTTCCATTTTTTCCCTGGCATTCATTTTTTAACCTTAGTGGTAATTGATCTTCCTTGGAATAATCGTAATCAAAAAATCCTTCTATGGAGATGCCTTCTTTCCCTTTTTCGCATAATTTTTTGAAAACACCCTTGTTAGAGAAGCTAAAATATCCAATGTATATTTTTGAATCGGGACTATCAGCAAGATCAAGCATCCTATTAATTTCTTTTACCATTCCTGCGCGCTCTTCTGCGGCTCTGGAATCTTCAAGGGTGCACCAGGCAGATGTGTGCCCGTCATGATTGCATTCGGGACGTGTGTGCAAAATTCTTAAATCGAGGGCTGCGTAAGAAAAATTTAAGAAAAAAAGTGAAGAGATAATAAAGCAAAAAGTTTTTAACATCTATTTCCCCACCAATAAAACCTCAGAACCAAATCTGAAAGGATTTTTTAAGGCGTTACCAGCCGAAACCAGCGGTGGTAACGTGGGATCAGATGTAATAGGTTTTCCTGTTCTTTTCAAGGTTTCACGAATCTCCTCGATTGTAAGAGTCGGATATTTACTTCTTAAGAGGGCGACAACCCCCGCTACAATCGGTGCTGAGAAGCTTGTTCCATCCGGGTGGTTGTAATCCGCGTGGTTGTGGCAATTACCTGTTATGCTGCAATCGAAGTTACCGGGGCATCGACCAGCATCAGAACAGGTTAGGATATTTTCTCCCGGAGCTGATACATCTATCCACTCACCCTTTGTCGTAAAGCCTGAGAGTTCGCCATTGCTTCTTATTGACGCTACTGAAATTACCTCTTTAAACGCGGTTGGAAAGGTCATCTCATCTCTCCCCGTATTTCCTGCGGCAGCAACTATAGGAATGTTTACCTTGTAAGCCTCCTTTATCGCGGTGTGTGTTGCATTTTTAGCTTCGAGTTCTTGGGCAAGCAGGTCAAGGAGCAGGTTGAATCTACCCTCTATTGACATAGCTGAATAGGCATCGGGAAAGTTAGATTGAAAATTTTGCAGTCTGGTGTCTATGGAAGGGATAATCAGACTTATCGATATTACAGAGGCTTTCATTTGAATGGCGTATCTTATTCCTGCGGCTAATGCCTTAAATTGAGGGACGAGATTATCTATCCCTACACTGTGACTAATATCCCCGGCGACGACAGGAAGTATTTTACATCCCGGAGCAATGCCTGCTATCCCGATGTTGTTATCCATCTCAGCCGCGATTATTCCAGCTATTTCAGTCCCATGTTTAAAATCTATATTTATGACCTGATCGTTTCTTATAAAGTTCCAGCCATTTACATCATCAACTAATCCGTTGTTATCATCATCTATTCCATTTCTTGGAATCTCATCACTATTTTGCCAAAATTGGCGGTATAGGTCTGGATGATCTAATTGGAATCCAACGTCTAAAACTGCGACTAAACAATCGTCAGAGCCACGCTCAATTGCCCATGCCTCTGGGAGATCAACATCAATATCTGGCTTGGCTTCAAAGGGGACCATGTAACCAAGCGCCCCCATTATTTTTGGAATTACCAGTTGCTGCCCGGTGTTCTCCCCCCACCACTGATAGGTGAAGAGTGGATCGTTTGGGATGTATCGATCCTGCGCAAACGAGAGCGATGAGAATTGAACTAAAAATGACAAAATCATCATAGATCTTAGAATCATTTTTTTGTTTCCTTGAATGGCCGTGGAGTTCATATGCAGGCGTATTTGCAATAGGTGTGCCTTATATGACTGTGGATAAAGTTGCTTTAAATGCGTCCTTATTGTTGACAGATTGGCATGTTGCCTTGCTAATTGGCTGATATCATTGCATTATTTTTGTTGGTAATTTTTTCCGGGAAAAAGTGGAATTATTTCAGCATTTAATTAGTTTTTTCGAGACAATAGAAGTCTTAAGGCAGGTCCGGAATTGGTAGTTAATATAAAGTCCCATCTTAGTTTTACGGTTCCATCCTCTTCTACCATACCACTGGGTGGGTTAGGGAATGGGGCAGCCTTTTCGAACGCCCGCAGTGCGACTACATCTAATTCCTGATTACCGGAGCCCTGGATTACTGCTATTCTTTGCAGGGAGCCGTCACGGTTTAAGGTTACATGGACCCTCGTTATAAACTCACCACTCTCGATGTTCTGGCCACCGTAATATATTTTATTTAAAACCGCCTGGAGGGCCGGGGTCCAATACATTCTTAATCGCTCTTTTATCCTGGCGAAATATGTATAGAACATGAATTCTTTTGTATTGAGACTGGTTTCATTTCCTGTTTCTGTGTCTGGAAGATAATCATCGCTTGAAGATGGACGGCTCGGTTGCAGAGGCATCTGTTGGGGAGCTAGCGCTGTTAGGTCCTCCCATGTTGGCTTTGGGGGAGCGGTTCTATCTTTTATTGTCAATTCCTGTTCTTGCTTTTTCTTTTTGGCTTCAGTCCCCTTTCTTGCGATCTGTGGAGGGGTTGGTTTTGGGGCCTTGTGAGGCTCGGCAACAAGTGGGGCCTTGGTCTCTCTTTCCACCTTGTTGTCAAATTCACTCAGATATTTAGAGTCCGTAGGTTTTTCTTTGTTTGCTTCTGCAATTTGGTCTACTACCTGTCCCTTATCCTCCGGAAGGATTATTCTCTCCACAATAATCGGTGCTTTTTCCGGTTCCTTTCTTGGAATTATGGAAAGAGGCAGTAGTAGGAATACTATATGGAGCAATAGTGATAAAAGAAGGATAAGAAGAAAAAAACGTTTTTGTCTCTTTTCTTTTTGCACCATAATAACCTGTTTCAGTATATACCTTATTCCCAATAATGAAATTAGTAAAAATACGCAATGTATCTAATGAATAGCTTATCGACAGTTTGGCTGATAGAATGGAGCGCTTCCTTAACATTCCTTAATATTTGTTGTTTTCAGGCGATTTCAAACCCTTAAATATTTTTACCAAAGAATTAAAGATATTTCATAACTTTACCGATCCTAACAATGCAGGGGTAGAAAAGGGGTAAAAGAGTTGGAAAATGCAAGGGCACGAATCATAGTGGTGGATGATGAAGATTTAGTTCGTGAATTGATGGCTCTGTATCTGAAAAGTGATCGAAGGTTTCTTATTGATGAGGCGGCAGATGGATTTACGGCGGTGTCTAAGACAATGATGAAAGATTATAATCTTGCAATCCTTGATATCGCTATGCCGCATTTTAATGGTTTGGAGGCCATGAAACATATGAGAATAAATTGTCCAAACCTGAAATTCATAATCGTCACAGGAATGATGGATAAGGATCTGCTTAGGGAATGCGATAGTTTGGGGTGTCGCGTAATCAGAAAACCAATTGAGAAAAAAACTTTGCTTGACGCAGTATATTCAACATTAGGTAAAGAGCTCGGGGCTGCGTAGAGTGGCTATTTATAGGGGAGAAGAATATGAATGCACAAACAATATTGATAGTAGATGATGACAAAGAGCTCTGCTTAACCATGGAAAAAATGCTAACACCAAAATTCAACGTGGTGACTACAACCTCTGGCGATGGGGTTCGCCGCATTGTTTCAGAATCTCGTCCAGACCTTGTTATATTAGACGTAATGATGCCTGGATTGAGCGGGTTTCAGGTCTGCCAGCAGTTAAGGGATGATCATGACACACAGGATCTACCAATTATCTTTCTCTCCGCGAAAACCGGAGAAGCGGATAAGATACAAGGCTTTCAGGTCGGCGCAGATGACTTTATTACAAAACCATTTAGTAAGGGTGAGCTTGTTGCAAGGATTGAGAGTAAGCTGCGAACTTCGGTTGAAGAATTAAAGATAATAAAAGCTGGTGGGCTTACTCTAAACCTTCAAAGCTATGAGGTGCTTGCAGGAGACCGACAAATTCCCCTGACATCAAAAGAGTTCAATATCCTGCGCTATTTAATTTTAAAAAGAGGACAGGTGGTAACCAGAGATCAATTACTTCAGTCTGTCTGGAAAGATACTGTTGTTACCGACCGGACTGTAGACGTTCATATCCAGTCTTTAAGGAAGAAGCTAGGAACATTGTCAGACAACATCCACACAATCTATGGAATGGGCTATCGTTACGTAAACAGAGAACTCTAATCCTTCCGTGCCGGGCTTGGAAAAGCCCGGCACTCATACCATTT
>MGRR01000015.1 GCA_001798265.1 Deltaproteobacteria bacterium RIFCSPHIGHO2_12_FULL_43_9 | reverse complement strand
GCGCCTGGGCTACGTGGAGAAGGCCAAAAAGGGCGGTAAGATTAGAGATTTCAAGGTCTAGCGCACCCATGAACTCAAGCCATGCATCATGGATTCTGCCCCGTTTCCAATGAACCATCGCAAGCCCACAATGGGCCCGTGAATTATTTGGGTCAAGCTGCAAAACCTGCTTGAAGTAGTATCTGGCCTGAAATGTCTTTCCAGCCTTAAAGGAGAGAACACCCGCATTAACCATAAGGGTGATTCTCTCTGGCCGCTCCAGATTCCCATGCCCCAGCTTTGCCTCGACATCATCAATTGTCTGACGCGATGCCTCCTTGGATTCCCCTTCAAAACCTGAAGCTACTGTAGATTCTTTGGAATCTACCTCTACCAATCCTGAAAGCCCAGTTAGGGCTTCGGTGTCATTGCCATTTTGATGGATTAGAAATCTATATATACGGCGGGCATTAATTTTATCGCCGCTTTCGGACAATAACCGGGCATATTTTAGAAGCTCAGATCGCTCAATTCCAAGCTTGACCATACACCCTCCCATAATGATCTTCAGCAATTGTTATGCCATGAGTGAGTTCTTGAATTTTCCGTAGGTTAGCCAGATATCAGGTGTCAAAATTTTGACACGAATTGATTCTTTCCGTTTTTTAGTGGGGGCTGATCGTGATACACAACAGTGTCTCGTACGTCATCCTGAGCCGAAGGCGAAGGATCTCTTCACAATTTAGCGGGAGATCCTTCGCTCTGCTCAGGATGACGGATGGTTCTGCTCAGGATGACGGATGGTTCTGCTCAGGATGACGGATGGTTCTGCTCAGGATGACGGATGGTTCTGCTCAGGATGACGTCAGCAAGGTTCCACTAAATTCCGGAAAGAGCCCGCGAATTATTTGGTTCTTTTTAAAAAGATGGAAAGAATCGGCGGAGTAATTAACGTTGTAATCATAACAAGCAAAACGACCATGGAAAAAAGGGTATCAGTGATAATCCCAAGCCTTTTCCCTTCAGAGGCAAAGATCAACCCAACCTCACCTCTTGGAATCATTCCAATTCCAATAGATTGAAAATCAAGTTTTCTTGGGTAAGCGGCAAAGCCTGCCAAATATTTTCCAAAAATCGCCGCGAAGGTTAATATACTGCCCATCCATAAAATTTCTTTACTCAAAAGCGCTTCAATCTGAACAGAGGTTCCTATTACAACAAAAAACACAGGGATAAAGAGGTCTGAAATTGGAGAAATAATCTCCTCAAGGGATCGTTTTTCATTAAACCCCCTAAACTGCACATCATCCAGACATAAACCTGCCGCGAAAGCGCCAACTATTGGAGCAAGGCCAATTTTTTTAGCAAGAATAGCCCCTAAAAAGGCCGCCCCCAGGGCCGCAGCAAGTTTGACCCCCTGCACTTCAATCTTTTGGAAAAGTTTCATTACGTATGGAGCACCCCATCTGCCTATAAGAACACCACCGATGAGAAAACCAAACGCCTTTAAAGAGACAATCGCGGTTGAAGAGAAATTGGCGGCACCCGTAGTTACAATCCCGCTTACAATAGCTAAAACGATTAAACCCAATACATCATCTATTACGGCCGCGCCTAAGATTATTCTCGATTCCGATAGATCCAGTTTACCCAGATCCTTTAAAACCCGCGCTGTAATCCCAACACTCGTGGCTGTCAGTGTAGCACCCATAAAGAGCGCCACATTAAAATCCGAACTTATTCCCAGGCCCATTGTCAGCCAATAGCCCAGCGCGAAAGGGAGTACTACACCTACTACCGCAACCCGTGCTGCCGGAAAACCTACCTTTAGCAATTCAGAGATGTCACTTTGAAGCCCTATTTCAAACAATAATATGATTACGCCTATCTCTGAGAATATATGAATAAACTCATCGGTTCTGAAAAATGTAAACCACTGAACGGCACCATTGGTAAAAAAGGCCATATTCCCAAGAATAATACCGACAACCAGTTCCCCGAGTACCGGAGGCTGGCCTATTCGCTCAAAAAGGAATGCTCCCAATTTGGCGGCAATCAGAATAACCATCAGTTCAAAAAGTATGAGAGATATATCCATTAGAATATCAACGAAGTAAGTTTATTTTTCACTGCCGGCGCAAGGTTAACAAAACGAATCCCCATTCCCGGCTCACGACCTTCTTCTTTAGCCTTTTCTTTAGAGAGAGTATAGATTACCTCGCCATCTACCCTGATCGATTCTTTTCCAATCTTAAGATTTAAGGCGGTTTTAGATCCAACATCCAGGGGATCATCAGTTATAATAAATAATCCACCCTCACCCAGCTCGCGAGTGCTGCACTCCTCTTCTTTTCCCGAAATATTGAGCGAGACCAGAACCTCAATCTTGCGGCGCGCATGCTTTCGAAGGGGTCTTTCCGACATATAGTCCGTAAAGTTATCATATAAACATTAACCTTTAAAGAAATTAAAAAAACATGTTATCACTCTTAAGTTATGGAGCTTTCAAAGGGATACGAACCAAAAGCAGCGGAAAAAAAGTGGTACCAGTTTTGGTTGGATAGGAATCTTTTCTCACCAGAATTCACACCTGAGCACGCCCCTAAAAGGGAAAAAACCTTCACCATCGTTATACCACCGCCGAACGTAACCGGTTTGCTTCATCAAGGACACGCACTCAGCTACACGATTGAAGATGTTCTGGTCAGGTGGAAGCGAATGAGCGGTTTTAAAACCCTCTGGCTACCGGGTAAGGATCACGCCGGCATTGCCACTCAAAACGTTGTTGAAAAAGAATTATCCAATGAAGGGACGGACAGGCACAAACTTGGAAGAGAGAAATTTGAGGAGCGCGTTTGGCAATGGGTCAAACAATACAGCTCAAGAATTGAGGAGCAACTAAGGGCATTCGGATGTTCTGTTGATTGGAATAGAGACCGATTTACCCTTGATGAGGGCTTAAGCACGGCAGTACGTGAGGTCTTCGTTGCCCTGTATGAAGAGGGATTAATTTATCGTGGAGAATATCTTGTTAACTGGTGCCCCCGTTGTCACACGGCCGTTTCAGACCTTGAGGTGGATCATGAAAACCGGTCAAGCTTTTTGTGGGAGATTAAGTACCCTCTTGTAAAAAACAGTGGAGAATTTTTAACCGTTGCCACCACAAGACCTGAGACAATGCTGGGCGACACCGCCCTCGCAGTACATCCCGATGATAAGCGCTATAAGGGATTTATAGGAAAAAATGTACTTCTGCCATTGTTAAACAGACCAATTCCGGTCATTGCTGATGAATACGTAGACAAAGAGTTTGGTGCCGGGTGTCTTAAAATCACACCCGGACATGATCCAAACGATTTTCAGATTGGGACAAGACATAAACTGCCAATTATTTCTGTAATGTCTCATGACGGAACCATGAACGAAAATGCCGGCCCGTATAAAGGGCTGGATAGATTTAAATGCAGGGAAAAAATAGTTGAGGATTTAAAAAGATTGGATCTACTGGGTGAAATCAAGCCTCATATCCTCTCCGTGGGTTTATGCCAGAGGTGCTCAACAATTATTGAGCCGACAATCTCAACCCAATGGTTTATGAAAATGGAATCGCTGGCAAAACCCGCGATCAAAGCCGTAAAAAATGGCGATATAAAAATCCTCCCCTCCAACTGGGAGAAGATTTATTTCAACTGGATGGAGAATATTCAGGATTGGTGCATATCACGACAACTTTGGTGGGGACATAGAATACCGGCCTGGTACTGCGAGGAATGTGAAAAAATAACCGTAGCCAGAAGCAGTGTAAAAAAATGCCCTGAATGTCAGTCGACATCGCTCAAACAAGACCCGGATGTACTCGATACATGGTTTTCATCCGCACTCTGGCCATTTTCAACCCTGGGGTGGCCGAAAAAAACAAAAGACCTCGAAGAATTCTATCCCACATCTGTCATGGAAACCGGATATGACATCATATTTTTCTGGGTTGCGAGAATGATCATGATGGGTCTGAAATTCACCGGAAAAATCCCTTTTTCGTACGTCTATCTGCACGGAATGGTTCGCGATGAAAAGGGGCAGAAGATGAGTAAATCCAAGGGTAACGTCATAGATCCCTTGGACTCAATTAATGAATTCGGCGCAGATGCCCTACGATTCACGCTCATCTCACTTGGTGGCCCAGGCAAAGATTTAAAGTTAAGCAATGAGAGGATTCAGGGCTACCGCTACTTCCTAAATAAGATTTGGAACGCGGCACGATTTCTTCACATGAATCTCGAAGGCTTCGACCCAAAACGTCACCCCCAGCCGCGCCGAAGCCCCCAGCCGAAGGCGTGGGGGGCCGGGGTCTCCACGGGGAGATCCCCAACGCTCGTTTCACTCGCTGGGGATGACTATAAATGCGAAGGATCTCTGGCAGACAAATGGATTCGCTCACGTTACAACCAGGTTATAGAGTCGGTGACCAAAGCGCTTGAGGAGTTTCGATTAAACGATGCTGCCGATCAGCTGTATCATTTCACCTGGCATGAATTCTGCGACTGGTATCTTGAGCTCTCAAAATTGTCCCTTCAGGGATCGCCGGAATCACGCATGGTCACTCAAAAAACATTTTTTGAGGTATACGAAGGAACTCTAAGGCTTCTCCATCCAATAATTCCCTTTATTACGGAAGAGATTTGGCAATCTCTCCCGCAAAGAGAAGGGATATCTATTTCTGTAGCTACATTCCCGATCCCTGAACCAAAAGCTATTGATAAAAACGCGCTTACAGACATGTCACATATTCAAACCGTTACTAATGCCATTAGAACAATCCGGGGAGAGCATAGAATTCCACCGGCAACCAGGCTTTCAGTATCTATCTCTGCACCAACAGCAGTGCTTAAACTTTTTGAGAAGGAGGAAGCGGGGATAATAATGCTAGCGAGACTGAAAGAGTTGAAACTAAAATCAGAGCTTGCACCAATACCCCATTCAGCCACGGATGCGTTTGGTGAGGTTGAAATTCAGATACCACTGGAAGGGGTAATAAACTTCGACGAGGAGAAGAAGAGGCTAGAAAAAGAGATTAAAAAATGCGAATCCGACCTCTCCAGGGCAGAGGCTAAGTTATCAAGTGAAAAATTTATGAAAGGCGCCCCAACAGAAATTATAGAGCAGGAGAAGGGGAGGCAAACCGAACTGAGTGAGACCCTGCAAAAACTGAACCGCGCTCTAAAAAGGGTCATTGGTTAAGTCATGAAAATCCTTGTCGCACTAGATGCACCAATGGACAACTACCCAAGACTAAAAGCAAAAATTTCAAAGTACGATCTGGTAATCGCGGCTGATGGCGCGGTCAGGCATCTACAGGCACTCTCACTCACGCCTGATATAATCGTGGGAGATTTCGATTCATTCAAATCAATTCCAAAAGAATGGAAAAAGGTTGAATTAATAAAATATCCGAAACAGAAGGATGTCACCGATGGTGAGCTGGCAATTAATCTTGCGGTTGAAAAGGGGGCCTCGGAAATAGACATAATAGGGTTAACTGGTGGATACCTGGATCATACGCTGGCAAATCTGGAGCTCTTAAAATTTATACCCAAAAACATTAAGGTAACCTCATTTTCCGAAGATGAAACGGTATACAGAATAACCGGTCAAAGAACTATTCAGGCAATGGCGGGTGATAGGCTCTCTATCTTAAATCTTGTTGGCACCCCGAAGATTAAAACAACCGGGCTAAAATATAACCTTGATAATTCTGTCTTGAAATCTCCAACGCATGGAATAAGTAATGAGGCCAAAGGGAATAAAATCAATGTATCAATTTCCGGAGAAGGTATGATTATGCTTATTGCCTATTCCAGGAAATGAATGGCCGGGAGATTCCTGTATTGCTCATTGAAATCGAGTCCGTAACCAACAAGAAATTTATCCTCGACGGCAGCCCCGAGATAATCAATTTTTACAGGCACAACCCGTCTTGAAGGCTTATCCAGAAGGGCCGCAACCTTTAACGAGGATGGGTCAGAAGCCTTAAGCCTGTCTATTAAAAAATCAAGCGTTCTTCCTGTATCAACAATCTCTTCAATTACAAGAACATCTTTGTCTTTAATATCTGTTTCAATATCCTTGCTTATCTGAACCGTTCCGGAAGACTCTTTTTGCGCACCATAGCTATGAAGCCGGACAAAATCGACCTGAAACTGAAGATCAATCTGACGACACAGATCCGCCATAAATATAAATGAGCCCCTCAGCACACCAACAATAATTAAATTCTTACCCCTGAAGTCTTTAGTAATATTGTCTCCAAGCCTTTTTACCATCCCCTGGATCTGGTCGCTTGAAAAAAGAATAGGATATTTATTGGCTCCCATGGTCTGCGAAAAGATCATACCGGAGCTTAATTTGTCAACAAAATGAGCTGATGCTAATGTGCCCCGATGAAAAAGTGGTTAAAATTTCCACATCTTTTTTCCCGCGACCTGGCAATCGATCTGGGTACGGCCAATACACTCGTTTTTCTGAAGGATGAGGGGATAGTTTTAAACGAACCATCTGTTGTGGCCGTAACAAAGGGGTATACAACTAAAATCGATAAGGTTCTTGCCGTCGGTACCGAGGCAAAAAAAATGCTTGGTCGCACGCCGGGTAATATAGTCGCGTTAAGACCGATGCGGGATGGGGCTATTGCCGATTTTGAGGTTGCCCAGGCAATGCTGAAATATTTTATTCAGCGGGCCCAAAAATATAGATCGATATTAAGACCAAGGATTGTAATAGCGGTTCCAACAGGAATAACCCCTGTTGAAACCAGGGCAGTTAAAGAGGCAGCGGAATCGGCTGGAGCCAGAGAGGTTTATCTGGTTGAGGAGCCTATGGCTGCGGCTATTGGCGCTGGTCTTCCGGTAACTGAACCTACCGGTAGCATGATTGTAGACATTGGCGGGGGCACTACAGAGGTGGCTGTAATATCATTGGGTGGTGTGGTTCATTGCTGCTCCATAAAGGTTGCAGGTGACAGTTTTGATAATGCCCTAATTCAATATATGAGAAGATCCTATAATCTTCTTATAGGTGAGAGAACCGCTGAACTTATAAAAATCACTGTCGGTAATGCCTCCCCTCTTACAGAAAAGAAAATAATGGATGTTAAGGGGCGTGATCTGATTAAAGGCGCCCCAAGAACAATCCAGGTAAATTCGGATGAAATAAGGGATGCCATAGCGGAACCACTGATGGCGGTTGTAAACGCGATTCGGACCACACTGGAAAAAACCCCGCCAGAACTTGCCGCGGACATCGTCGAGCATGGAATCACCATGGCTGGTGGCGGAGCGTTATTAAAAAACATAGATATATTAGTTCGGGAAAAAACATCCCTCCCCGTAAAAATTGCCGAGGACCCTTTAACATGCGTCGTAAGGGGCACGGGGCAGGTTTTAAGTCAGATTGCCCTCCTTAAACAGATTCAGATTGAATAAAATCGCTTCTTGCCTACTTACTACTCCATATGTTAATGGCTCTCTAACTGGGGACAGAGGAATTTTCCAAGATTCCTCTGTCCCCGCAAATTAATACACACGTAGCCTGATCTTTCTGGTGGCTCTATTGAGTAGATAGAGTAAATGGCTACGGCGGATTAACCAGAGAGGAGAATAGAATGCCTACCTTGTCCATGAGAGAATTTCTGACCGCCGGCGTCCATTTCGGACATCAGACCCGGAGATGGAATCCCAAGATGAAGGGTTATATTTTTGGAGAGCGGAATGGAATCCACATTATCGATCTTCAGAAGACCGTTAAACAGGCACAAAATGCCTGCCAATTCCTTTTAAAAACCACCGGGGAGGGAAGAAGGGTTTTATTTGTTGGAACCAAAAAACAGGCCCAAGATATTGTAGCTGAGTCCGCGCAGCGGGCTGGCCAATTTTACGTTACCAACCGATGGATGGGTGGAACCCTGACAAATTTTAAAACAATTAAATCAAGCGTGGACCGGCTTCGAAAACTCGAAGAAATTCTTGAAAAAAAGGAAGATGAAGGGAGATCCAAAAGAGAACTACTTCAGATAGACAGGGAGAGGGAAAAGCTTGAAGCGGCACTTGGCGGCATTAAGGATATGAAAAAGGTCCCAGGCGCGCTATTTGTGATTGATCCCTTGAAGGAGAAAATTGCCGTACACGAAGCAAACCTCCTCCATATACCAGTGATTGGCATCACTGACACAAACTGCAACCCGGATAATATTCAGTATGTGGTGCCGGGTAATGACGATGCTCTTCGCTCAATTCAGCTTTTCTGCAACCTCGTTGCCGATACATGCCTGGAAGGAGCAAAAATTTACGAAGAGCGCGCAAGAGAAGAGGGTGCCAAACCAAAAGTTCCATTAAAAGATGAGAGGGTTGCAATTGAGCGGGTTACATTTATTGAAGGCTCCTCTGGTGAGGCAAGCGCTACGCCGGGTGGAACGGTAGCTGTGAATTATGAACAGGATATCTTCGGCAAAGAAGGGGAAAAACCAGAAGCAAAGGTTCCTCAAAAGGTTACCCCCGTGAAAAAAGAGAAAAAGGGGAAGAAATAGCCATGAATATCTCAGCCGATAAGGTTCGGGATCTTAGGGAAAAAACCGGGGCTGGAATCCTGGACTGTAAAAAGGCCCTCCAGGAGTCTGGGGGCAATATGGATAAGGCTATCGAATTCTTAAGAAAGGCCGGCCTTGCGGCGGCAAAGAAAAAAACCGGCAGAATAGCGAGTGAAGGGGTTGTAAGCTCTTATATACACGCAAACGGAAAGATTGGTGTCCTTGTTGAGATCAACTGCGAAACCGATTTTGTAGCAAGAACAGATGATTTTCAAAGATTTGTTAAAGACGTTGGAATGCAGATAGCGGCATCAAATCCGTTTTATGTTTCCGAGGAAAATATTCCGCCGGAGGTTTTGGAAAAGGAGCGGGAAATTAATCGCGAGAAGGCGCAGAAAAGCGGAAAACCGGCGACTGTTTTAGACAAAATCGTTGAGGGGCAACTGAAGAAGTATTATGAGGAGGTTTGCCTCCTTGATCAGCCGTTTGTAAAAGATCCGAATAAAAAGATCAGGGACTTAACGCATGAATTAATTTCAAAGCTGGGAGAGAACATTTCAATTCGAAGATTCGCACGCTATCAGCTTGGTGAAGGACTTGAAAAACGAAGTCAAAATTTTGCTCAAGAGGTTGCGGCCATAACAAAATCTTAAAACTTGAGGGATCTCAAAGTGGGAAAACCAAAATATAAAAGAATACTTTTAAAACTAAGTGGTGAATCTCTTATGGGTGAACAGCAATATGGTCTGCAACCCGAGGCCCTGCAACGATATGCCGATGAAATTCACGCTGTTCATGAACTTGGAGTTGAGGTCGCGATAGTTATCGGCGGTGGAAATATTTTTCGGGGACTTGCCGCAAGTGCGCAGGGGATGGACAGGAGCTCCGCAGATTATGTCGGTATGCTTGCGACTGTTATGAACTCGATCGCCCTTCAGGATGTTTTGGAAAAAAGGGGGGTATATACGAGGGTAATGTCCGCGCTTGAATTAAGGCAACTGGCGGAGCCTTACATAAGGCGGCGAGCAACACGACACCTTGAAAAGGGGCGTGTCGTAATTTTCGCCGGCGGCACCG
>MGRR01000014.1:7106-15247 GCA_001798265.1 Deltaproteobacteria bacterium RIFCSPHIGHO2_12_FULL_43_9 | reverse complement strand
TCTGCAAAATAAATTCTATATCCTGGACCAAAGTAAACTTTTAGTTCTTTTATATCTCCACCGACGGATTCGCATTTTCCAAAATTTCCCGTTCTCAACCTTAAGAGTCGTGCATCAATAATCATTTTAGTTTTCAAATCTAAACTTTCAAACCAGTCATCAAATGGACAACTTCCATCTATTGTCTCAAACTTCTTGATAATTCTAGGCTGTACTTCCATTTATTTATTATTGTAACTTATAAGTTACAATGTGTCAAGCTAGGAAGAAAGTGCGGTTACTCACCCGTTAAATGCCTTTTAATTACTTCTGCCAATGTGGGCGTAATTCCACGTATATTCTGAAGCTCTTCAATACTACTTTTTCTTATTGCCTCTATTGAACCGAAATGTTTAATCAAGGCCCTCTTTTTTGCCGGACCTATTCCAGGAATATCATCCAGCGCTGATTTTATCTCCTCCCTACCTCGTGCTTTTCTATGATGTGATATTCCAAATCTGTGACACTCATCTCTAATTCTTTCTAATAGGTGAAGTGCTGGGCCAAATTTAAAAATTATCGGGTTTTTTCTGTTTGGAATAAATACTCTTTCTTCCGTTTTATCTACCCTTGTAGACCGAAAGGCAGATTCAGTTTTTGCCTTTGCCAGTGCTATCAAATCGACATTCTCCACCTCAAGCTCCCTTAAAACCCTCTGTGCAATTCCCAGCTGTCCTTTGCCACCATCGATGATTACTAGATCGGGGAGAGACATCCGCTCAGATGAAGGTTTGAATCTCCTCTCCAAAACCTCTTTTAACATTGCAAAATCATCCATCCCCTCAACCCTTCTTATTTTATAAAGCCTGTAACGTGATTTGTCAGGAAGACCATCCCTAAAAGTAACCTGGGAACCGTATGACTGAGAGCCATGGAATGTGGAAATATCATAACATTCGATAACAGATGGCAGGTTTGATAATTTTAAGCTGGCCTGCAGATGATTCAGTATCGAAACCACATCCTCCGTGGTCTGCTCCCGCAGCTTCGCCTGCTGCTTAACGTTGGTCTGCGCCATCAACAGGAATTTCTTTTTCACACCCTGTTTGGGTACTGTTATCAGTACCTCTCGCCCCTTTTTCTCTTTCAGAAATTTCCTAAGCGTATTTTCACTAGAAATTTTAAAGGGAAGCACAATTTCATTGGGGATAAACTGTGCAGAGTAATACTGTGTTAGAAACGTCGAAAAGGCCTCTTCGTCGGAGATCTCCGGCTGAATAAAATGAAAACCCTTCTTCCCGATCAAAGTTCCATTCCTTACAAATAAAATTAATATCTCCAGGTGATCTTCGTGCCTGATAATCGCAAAAATGTCTCTATCCACCTGTTCCCTGGAAACGACCTTCTGCCGCTCCAGCAGTGTATCTAAGGCATTGAGCCTGTCTCTTATCTTGCCGGCCTCTTCGTAACTTTGCTTCTCAGACTCCTCGTCCATTTTTTCCTTAAGTGATTTAATTAACTCTTTATCCTTTCCTTTCAGGAAAAGAATCACCTGGCCTATATGAGATTTGTACTCTGCTTCTGAAATATAATTCACGCATGGCGCGGGGCAGATGCCGATCTGATAATTGAGACAGGGGCGGCTTCTGTTTGAAAATTTTGTATTCGAACAATCCCTGAAAAGAAATATCTTATTCAAAAGTTTCAGCGTGGTCCGAACCGCACCACCTGAGCTGTATGGCCCGAAATATAGAGAGCCATCATTTAGGGGCTGACGCCACACATAAACTCCCGGAAATTTCTCCTGAATTGTAATCCTAAGGTAGGGATAACTTTTGTCATCCTTCAATGTAACGTTAAATTTTGGTTTGTGATCCTTGATTAAGGTTGACTCAAGAATCAATGCCTCTAATTCATTATCGGTAACAATGGTGTCGAGATCCCTGATGCGCTCAACCAAGCGGGCAAGCTTTACCCCCTTATCACGCGATATCTGAAAATAACTCCCCACCCTGTTTCGAAGACTCTTCGCCTTTCCCACATAAATCACATCCCCTTTTGAGTCTTTAAAAAGGTAAACACCCGGGGATTTCGGCAGGTTATCAACTTTTATCTTTAACGATTCAATCATCTACTTGACTCATCGATTAAAAACTTTGATTATAGTTTAAGCATTGTCATTGCGAGCGCCTGCGTCATTGCAAGCGCCCATGTCATCCCCGCGACCACTGTCATCCCGGCGAAAGCCGGGATCCAGTTGTCATTGCGAGGAGGCCCGCAGGGCCGACAAAGCAATCTCTGCGCAGAGATCCCTCGCTACGCTCGGGATGACGAGGAAGAGATCCCTCGCTACGCTCTGGATGACGAGGAAGAGATCCCTCGCTACGCTCGGGATGACGAATGCGCCTCGGAATGACGGGACATAGGCTAACACAGCGGAGACAACCATGAAAATATATACAGCCATTCTAGTCTCACTTTTTTTAATCTCCTGTGCCCATAGATACCCAACAGATCCAGCTCCAGACAAGATCCTGGCAACAAGCAACGGCAAGGATCGTCCATCATGGGCAATGGATAAACCCCGCTACGTGAAAAAGGATCAACTCTACGTGAGTGGAATGGTTGAAATAGATGGAAACCAGAGCCCCTCAAAAGGTTTATTGGCTGCCGACCTTCAGGCAAGAGCAAATCTGCTGAGTGAACTAAAATCCCGCCTGCAGGCGCAACTGCAGTTTGCCACGGAAGGGTTCCATTATGACCAGCAGCACCTGAACAATATCATTACCGAGTCAATTAATGTGCACTCGTTAACCGGTCTTTATATAGATCAAAGATTTTACGAGAAGGTTTTGGTCAGAAACTCACAATTTCCACAGGTAAAATACACCTGTTATTCCCTCGCAACCATATCGATGAAGGATTTTAGGGAAGCGGTGGAGAGAAACCTGAGAAATAACAACTCAGGCAAACCACTAACCGAGGACTTTAAGAAGAAAGTAGATAAGGCGTGGGATCGCGTTTTCGATTCAGAAGAGGGATAATTCCCCTCCTATTATTTTTTTCCCCTCTCACCCTTGCCAGTCCACCATCGTGGACTGGCAGGGCCTTCTGGGAAGATTCCGATTATTATTACTATGTAGGTGTCGCGACAAACGCCCCTTCAGAGGAGGAGGGGCGAATTCAGGCACATGAACGCGCCCTCGCGGAAGCCATTCAGCATCTGTTCGGAATTCAAACTACAATGTCCAGAAGGGCATTTATTTCCGATGATAACCTGGTGGTTGATGAAGATCTCTCTGTGCAGCTTCCAAAATCATTCCTGGTTGGAGTAAAGGTAGTTAATCAACATGTAGAAAGAGGCCCTAACGGCATAAATGTCTGGCGGGTAATATCGGTACCAAAAAATAAGTCCCTTCTCTTCAATGACGATACTCCGAAAATTTTTAACAGATACAACTCTAACATCGGCAATAATTCAATCGGGCGCGGAAAACTGCGCGTTAAAACGGAGCCAATTAATTCTCAAATTTTCCTAAATGATGAACCAATCGGAAAAAGCAATGGGGAGTTTGAGAATGTTGGCGCGGGAAAATACAGGCTCAGAGCCGAAAAGGGTGGTTATGGATCAATCTCGAGGGAAATTCTTATTTCCCAAGATTCAACAACTGAAATCTCTTTATTATTAAAACCCCAATTGGTCCCGATTGAAATAAAAACAACCCCCGAAGGCGCTACGGTTTACAATGGAGAGTCTCTACTGGGGCAAACCCCTCTTTCCACTTCATTAACCCCGAATACTTACAGGTTAAGAATCGAGAAGGAGCATTTTGAACCAACCATTCTCCATATAAATGCCACAGAAGAGGATAATAGAAGTCATTCACTAGCTTTGATACCACTTCCTGGTAAATTATTAATCCAGACATCACCAATAGGGGGTACGGTTTATAGTTCATCCGGAAAACTACTGGGCACTACACCCCTCTTCCTTGAAAAATATCCGGCGGGAAAGCACCAATTTATATTTGAGCTCAAAGGCTTTCCCCTCTCGGCTCAAACCATAGAAGTAAAATCGGAAGAATCCACAGAATTACATCATAGTTTTGATAATATAGTGGATGAAAATAATTCAACAGGAAAAGAGAAAAGAGAGTCGCATAATCCAATAATATTTGGCAGAGGGGACATCCCTTTGGACTCCGCGCCTTCGTCCATGAATCCATTAAAAGCGGACAAGCAATTGATAAAAATTAATAAACGACTTGCCTTAGAGAACCTGGTTGAAGAGGTCGCTAAATCCCGCTTTAGGGAGACAAAAATTAATGGCTCGAGACTCCTCTTTTGGAATTATGTAAAAGAGAAGGCCGTTTTTTTGCCACCAAGCTACACAGTCAAAAAAGACAAATATTATCTCACCACTTACACCAAAATAGATTTATCCCCATTAGTTAAATGAAGTCTTTTCTTGTCATATACTTCGTCTATAAATCACAGAAGCGTATAACTAATTGAATTTACTTATTCCAGGCGGCTAAAACATGCAAGCCACCCTCAGCCTCCACGGCTAGGATCGATAGAGGTGGAAAGCGCCCTTAAAGCAAAACAACTAAGGCCTGAGATTGATCGCTGGCAATTCCAAAACAAGGCTGATTAAATTTTAAAAATCGCAGATTAGAGATTTATCTGCCAATCTTTCCGAATAGCGATCTACTTATAGGCTAGGGACAATACAACTCGCCATCCCCAGATCTCTTCGAGGAGATGTCATCTGCCGCATACTGTGGCTCCAGCTAAAGACTAGAAAATTATTATTTTAAGCGAAAATAAATTTCACTAGCTTCAAAAGATCCACCAATATCGACATTTCTAAAAAATTCGGTTTTACAGTTAGGTTCTGATGGACTTTCTAGCTTAAAAACTGCATGCAATAAACGCTTTTTATCAGAATGTTTACCTACTAAAACTGCATATTGTAAGGCATCAAACTCAATTTTTGGTTTCCATGAAACTATATTTCCATTTAAGGAAAAAGCTCTTTCTGGAATCGGGGTATAGTCTCCCGTTCTAATCAATTCAAAATTACACGAACAAACTTGTTCACTATAATCTCCCCGGCATCTAAATAGGCCCTTGGGAGGGAAATTATATGTATTTGTTATCGATAAAACACCTAATTCACCCTCAATTATCTTGTTTTTTGCAAATACGCTTAAGGGGATAGCTAGTAAAATCAATAAAAGTAAGAAATGTTTTTTCACGATAGTTTCTCCTTAACACATTATTGATTAATCGTGCTACTTGTACTTGCAGGAAAGGAAAAAAGAAAGAACGGAAGAAATTTCTCGGCACAAATGTGAACTGTTTTGTTTTTCTGGAGAGATGCCCACAGCCTACGGCCTGGGCACGACGAAAGGAAATGGTTTTAATCCTAAATTCATCTCTCAAGTTCCCAGGAAGGATGTCATATTTTATGAAAATTTGACTTTTATCAAGACGGTTTTGATCCACCACATTAAAAAATTGGGGAACCTCATCGAGATCCCGGCTTTCGCCGGGATGGCGAGGAGGAGATCCTTCGCTTCGCTCAGGATGACGACAACTGCTTAGGATGACGACAACTGCTTAGGATGACGACAACTGCTTAGGATGACGACAACCGCTTAGGATGACGAGGAGGAGATCTCTCGCTTTGCTTGGGATGACGAAACCGTTAGTAAAAATTTATAGTCGTGGGGGCCAACAATAGAGTAGACTGGGGGAATGAAGATAAAGGTACTGGGATGTCATGGAAGTGAAGGACAAAAATACAAAGCAACCTCGTTTTTAATTAATGATTCGATTGTCATAGACGCCGGAACAATTGTAAGCGCGCTTCCAATAAAAGATTTAAAAAAAATAAAACATATCTTTATCACGCACGCTCACCTGGATCACATTAAGGATCTGGCATTTCTTGTCGACAACCTGTTTGGGAAAATCAAAAAGCCGATAAAGATTTATGGCAAAAAGAAAACTATTAACGCGATTCAAAAACATCTTTTTAATGATGTAATCTGGCCCGATTTTTCCAGGCTTCCTTCAAGATCAAATCCAACCATGCGATTTATTCCTATAAAAAAGATTGTAAAAATAAATGGAATTTCTATTGAACCGATTGCGGTTAACCACACGGTTGAATCTGTTGGGTACATAATTAAGGATGGCATGGCTACTCTTGCAATAACCGGGGATACAGGCCCAACCAGAGGCTTTTGGAGGCGTCTCAAAAGAGAACACCACCTGAAAGCCATATTTGCCGAGGTCTCTTTCCCATCAAGGAAAAGACTCCTGGCTCAGGACTCACTTCACTATACTCCAACTACCTTGGCTAGGGATCTGCCTACCCTAGAAAATAATCCGCGGATTTGTATATATCACCTTAAACCACCATATGTATCTGATATTATAAGGGAAATCCACAAAATAAGCCCAAAATGGTATGTATTAAAATTGGGCAAGACAATAAAAATATAATACTAAAATTAATCGTTTATTTTTTAAGCAAATAATTGTATAAGAGTTGCTGCTTTAGAGAGGACTGTTTATGCGTTTAGGACAAATTGGATATCACGTTAGAGATTTAACTATCCCTAAGCGCTTCTATTCTGCCTTTTTTGGGAAAGACCCGGACTACACGGAGCATGATGTAATTGCGTGGAAGGTTGAAGATCGCTGGATAAATTTTTATGCCTATGATCCGGTAAATGAAATCAAGGGTGCAGACATGATGTTAGAGGTTGATGACGTTGACGCATGGTACCGAAAAGGAATTGAACTGGGTGGACAAGAGGATTGGTCTCCACAGGATACCTGGATTTTTAAAGAATGCCGGTTTGCAAAATTCGTAGATCCCAATGGGATTCATATCAGCTTAATCAAATACGAAATGTAATCTAAAATTATTGTCATTATGAAAAGAGCCTCGCTGAGATCCTTCGCTACGCTCAGGATGACGAGAGTGCTCGCAATGACGTACGTTCGCAATGACGTACGTTCGCAATGACGTACGCTCGCAATGACGTACGCTCGCAATGTCTAGGCGGCCTTTTTGAGATGTGTTTGCTGCCAAAGTTCTTTGGGGTATACCTGCACCTGATTCCTGCCACCCTCTTTTGCCAGGTATAGGGCTTGGTCTACATCCTTGATAAAACCATCAACGCTATCTTCAGGTGTCTCTCTATAATTTGAAACACCAATTGATATTGTTATAGGAAGTTTTTTGTTTTGGTAAACAAACGATTCATTTTCTATTATTGATCTGCATTTTTCGGCCAATTGAATGGCATCTTCAACCACGGTCTCTGGGAGCGCTATGATGAATTCCTCTCCGCCATATCTTGCGAAAAGATCTGCTCTTCTTAGTATCCTTTTAATAGTTTTCGCAAGATGTTGCAGAACGAAATCACCTGCCTGATGTCCATGGGTATCGTTCACGTTTTTGAAATGATCTATATCGAACATCATAAGGGAGAGATTGGTTTTATATCTTTTGACCCTGGAAAATTCCTGATCAACCCACGCATTGAAATAGCGTCTGTCAAATATTCCGGTTAAACCATCATAGACTGCCAGATTATAAAGCCTCGCGTTTTCAAGGGCCACGGCAACCTGATTCGCGAAAGATGTGAATATTTTTAAATCCTCTTTTGAAAAGTCTTGTCTATCCAGTTTGTTTAACGCCTGCAAAACTCCAATTGTTTTATCTCTTACGATTAGTGGAACACAAAGGACACCCTTTGTCTCAAACGATGTTTTGGTATCAGCTAATTTATAGTGGACCTTGCTGCTTTTGACATCGTTTACAACCATGGGTTTTTGAGTCATCGCAACCTGTCCCGCGATTCCTTCACCCATTTTTAACCGAATGGTTTTTACCAGTTCACTGCCTCCAGCGGCCTGCGAGAAATAGATCTCGTTTGTTTTTGGATCTACCTGGGCAAGAGAGCTTGCCTCAACACCCATAACCTCTTTAACCGCATTAAGAATAAGAGCTATCAGTCGATCCAGATCCTGGGTGGAGTTGATAAGGGCTAAGGTATCCAGTGCCTTATAGAGCTTTTTGGTTTCTTCCTTGTCTCTATTTTTTTTAAAGAACATTGACATGGCACCTCACTGTATCT
>MGRR01000014.1:5368-6950 GCA_001798265.1 Deltaproteobacteria bacterium RIFCSPHIGHO2_12_FULL_43_9 | reverse complement strand
GATGACGAAGAGCTCGCAATGACGTGTCTAATTTTTTAAACGGTTTTCTTCTCTAATAGGTCGAAGCCAAGATTGTGTTCCTGAAGGGCTTTTATCCTGTCCCGATACATTGCGGCGGTTTCAAAATCCAATTCTTTGGCGGCCTTAAGCATATTTTTCTTCAATTTCTCAATTAATTCTCCCGTTTTTTCGGGCGATATATACTCTTCGGTCTCTTCAGCAGCCCTGGCTACTGTCACATAATCCTTCTCTTCAAGGGAGGTAAGTATGTCTGAAATATGCTTCTTAATTGATTGTGGTGTTATATTGTGCTCTTCATTGTATTGAAGTTGAATGCTTCTTCTGCGGTTCGTCTCTTTTATCGCGATTTCCATCGATTTTGTGGTTGTTTCCGCGTACATGATTACCATTCCATTGGCATTCCGTGCTGCCCGGCCACATGTTTGAATAAGGGATCTCTCCGATCTCAGGAAGCCCTCTTTATCAGCATCAAGAATCGCAACCAATGAAACCTCGGGCAGATCCAGACCCTCTCTTAGAAGATTTATCCCTATGAGAACATCGTAATCTCCTGCTCTGAGTCCACGTAGGATCTCCATTCTTTCTAGGGTCTCTATATCAGAATGCAGATATTTAACGCGTATTCCAAGATCTCTGTAATAGTCTGCCAGATCCTCTGACATCTGTTTTGTTAAGGTGGTAACAAGAATCCTCTCATTCTTCGAAACCCTCTTTTTAATTTCGTTCAGTAAATCATCCACCTGGGAGGAAGCGGGGCGAACCTCTATGGCTGGATCCATGAGCCCGGTCGGCCGTATTATTTGTTCAACGATTTTTGGAGCTGATTTCTTTAGCTCATATTCACTCGGAGTGGCTGAAACATAGATGGTCTCTTTTACCTTTGATTCAAATTCACTGAAGTTTAGTGGCCGGTTATCCAGCGCAGATGGCAAACGAAACCCATGTTCCACCAGAACCTCTTTTCGGGATCTGTCTCCTCTGAACATTCCACCAATTTGAGGAACAGTAATATGGCTTTCATCGATAAATAACAGAAGATCTTCTGGAAAATAATCCAAGAGGCAAAAAGGCGGGGCTCCTGGCTTTCTTCCATCCAGATATCTGGAATAGTTTTCAATGCCACTGCAGAAACCTGCCTCCTCCATCATTTCAAGGTCGAACATTGTACGGCTCTCTAATCTCTGAGCCTCAAGGAGTTTATTCTGGGCTTTTAACTCTTTGAGCCGTATCATTAAATCATTTCTGATTTCGTTAATCGCACTCTTTAACGTTGCTTCGGATGTCACATAATGACTGTTTGGAAATATCAGAACATTGTCACTTTCACCCAGCCGCTTCCCGGTTAAAAAATCAACAAAGGATAGCTTCTCAATTGTATCCCCGGTCATCTCAACCCTGACAGCTTTTTCGTCCTCGTATGCCGGGAAAATATCAATAATATTACCCCGAACACGAAAAGTCCCCCTGTGAAAATCTACATCGTTTCTTTGATATCGAATATCTACCAGGTTTCTAAGAAGGGCTTTTCGATTTATAGTTTCACCCCTTTTTATATTTAAGA
>MGRR01000014.1:176-5340 GCA_001798265.1 Deltaproteobacteria bacterium RIFCSPHIGHO2_12_FULL_43_9 | reverse complement strand
TAATCCGTAAATACAGGAGACGCTGGCTACAACAATAACATCCCTCCTTGTCAGAACAGACATGGTGGATGAGTGTCTGAGTTTATCTATGGCTTCATTTATTGAGGAGTCTTTTTCAATATACGTGTCAGTCGAGGGGATATAGGCCTCCGGCTGATAATAATCATAGTAACTCACAAAATATTCGACGGCATTATCTGGGAAAAGCTCCTTGAATTCGTGAAACAGCTGCCCAGCTAAGGTCTTGTTAGGGGCAATGACAAGTGCGGGCCGGTTTAAGTTTTCAATTACATTTGCCATGGTGAATGTTTTGCCACTGCCTGTTACGCCCAGCAGGGTCTGTGACAAAACATTGTTTTTTAAATTGTCCGTAAGTTGTTTTATCGCCTTTGGCTGGTCACCACGTGGCTTAAAATCTGAAACAATAGAGAATTTTTTCATGTGTGAAGTTCACGTTTGATTTTCCAGGTTGTTCCAGCGGGTTTATCTTCAAGTAATATAGATCTGTGTAGAAGCGATGATCGTATTTCATCTGCCGCCTTATAATCTTTTCGCCTGCGAGCCTGGTCTCTTTGTAAAATGGCTGCGTTTATCTCATCCTCGTTGATTCCGAGGAATGGGAGTGAACACAATTTAAGCCTTCGTAAAATCTTTTCCGGCTCGTCCTGTAAAAGTCCTATTATACCGCCACATTCCCTGACTAGATTATTAATCGCCAGAAGCTGCGTTTTGCTTGCTTCTGTCAATTTGAATGTCTTTGCGTTTATCCATCTATTTAGAACCCTTACCAGCTCAAACATATATCCCAGGGCCTGGGCGGTATTAAAATCGTCATCCATCGCCTTAATAAATTTATCTTTGAGAGTACTTGATAATTCGGCGACCTCTTCTCCACCCTCCGATATTTCTCCCGGCAAAACATTCATCTTTAATTTTTCTTGGATCAGTTCCATCGCGTCATAAAGCCTCTCGAGTGCAACAACCGCCTGATTCATAAGCTGCTCTGAAAAATCGACAGGGCTTCTGTAGTGTGAAGAGAGGATAAAGAACCGGATGACCTCGGCTGGATAACGCTTTAATAATTCGTGGGTAGTAATAATATTACCGAGGGATTTGGACATCTTTTCCTTGCCCAGATTTATCAATCCATTGTGGATCCAGTATTTGGCAAATGGTTTATTTGTAGTGCCTTCACTCTGCGCAATTTCATTTTCGTGATGGGGAAAGATCAGGTCCCTGCCACCACCATGAATATCGAATGTCTCACCCAGATATTTCTGCGCCATTGACGAGCATTCTATATGCCAGCCTGGTCTCCCCTCCCCCCATGGGCTCTTCCATTTTGGTTCACCAGGCTTGCTGGCTTTCCATAATGCGAAATCGAGAGCATCCTTTTTCTTTTCATCTATGGCGATTCTAGCGCCGACCTCAAGCTCGTCTATTTTTTTCTTCGACAATTTTCCATATTCAGGAAAGCTTCTCACCTTGTAAAAGACATCACCGTCCACAACATACGCATGCCCCTTTTCTATAAGGGCTGAAATCATATTTATCATCTCGGGAATGTGCTCTGTCGCTTTAGGCTCCACGGTTGGGTGCAAAAGATTAAGTCCTGCGCAGTCCTCTTCAAGCAGTTTTATATTCTCTTTGGCCAATTTTAATGGATCTACCCCGCTTTCGAGCCCTCTTTTAATTATTTTATCATCTATATCGGTGTGATTCCTGACAACTGATACCTTAAGGCCCTTGTGTTTCAGATATCTATAAATAACATCCAAAACGATGAATGCCCTTGTGTGTCCGATATGAATTCTGTCGTAGACCGTCACCCCACACCAGTAGATACCAACATTGCCCGGGGTAAGTGGAACAAAATCCTCCTTTTGTCCCGTCATGGTGTTATAAACCCTCACCCCCATGATATTTCCTTTTTTGTTTTCGCAATCCTGGCAAGACACCCCTCTTTACCGATATTCTGGATTACCTGATCGAGCTCCGGGCCTGAGAGCTTACCGGTCACTGCCGCGCGGAGGGGTTGAAACAGCGCCTTTCCCTTCGCTCCACTCTTCTCCTTAATACTATTAATCATCCCTTTTAAAATATCAGGAGAAATCGATTCGCCTTTCCATTGAGTTAGCTCATGCTCGAAGCATTCAACCACGACCTTTGCCTGCGGTGCTTTTAGAAGGACCTTTGACTCTTCATCAATAACAAATTTATCCGGATCAAACGCGTCGAAGAATTTTTCCGGAATCTCTGAAAGATATCTTACAGAAGGAGCAATGACATGGATCCCATTTGCCAGCTGTTCTTTTGAATACTTTTGGACCGAATCGCCGAAAAAGGGGAGTGTGCGCTTAATCAGCTCATCGGTAGATAGCCCCCTGATGTACAAACCACTGAGCCATTCAAACTTTCCAACATCAAAAATGCTCGGGCTTTTACCTACGCGCTCAAGAGAAAAACTCTTTATTAACTCCTCTTTGGATAAATGCTCTTTGGCCTCAGGGTGTGACCAGCCCAAAAGTGCCAGATAATTATTTAACGCATCGGGAATTACACCCGTATCACGATACTGCGCAACAGAGGTCGCACCATGCCTCTTGCTTAGCTTTGAGACATTGCCACTCTCATCCCTACCCATCACAAGAGCAAAGTGACCAAACTGGGGAATTGGAAATTTCAAGGCCTCAAAAAGCATTAACTGTCGATTGGTATTCGAGAGATGCTCCTCTGCGCGAAGGACGTGGGTAATTTTCATCAAGGCATCATCGACAACCACAGCAAAGTTATACGTTGGAAAACCATCATGTTTTACAATAATAAAATCCCCGACCATCCCTTCCGGAAATTCAATGAGTCCCCTGATTAGATCATTTAATTTCTTCGCACCCTTTGGAATCTTGAACCTGATGGCAGGTTTCCCTCCCTGAAGCTGCAACTTTTGTTGAGCGGAGGCGTCCAGATCCCTGCATGTTCCATCATATTGTGGAATTTGACCCTTGGAAAACGCCTCATCCCTTTTTCTGGTAAGTTCCTCATCCGTACAATAACATTTGTAGGCAATGCCCTCTTTCAACAATTTATCCGCGTATCCCTTATAAATATGATGCCTTTCACTCTGACGATAAGGCCCATATTCGCCACCCACATCAGGCCCCTCATCCCAATTTAACCCAAGCCATTTTAAATCCTGGACGACGCTCTCCTCGGATTCCCTGGTAGAGCGTGCCTGATCCGTGTCCTCAATCCTTAATATAAACTTGCCACCTGTATGCCTTGCAAAGAGCCAATTATAAAGAGCAGTTCTGGCACCACCGACATGAAGACTCCCCGTAGGACTTGGAGCAAAGCGAACTCTAACATCACTCATTGAGATTTCCTTATCGTCACTATAGCCTGCGCTGCTATTCCTTCCCCTCTACCAATCATACCCAAACCATCTGTGGTTGTAGCTTTTACACTCACCATCTGTACACCTATTCCAACAATATCAGAAATTACCCTTCTCATGGAATCTGTATAGGAAGAAACCTTGGGTTTTTCTAAAAAAATTATCGCATCTATATTATGAACTATATAGTTATGACGCTTAAGATTGTCTACCACTTTCTCTAAAAGCAGGGTGCTGCGGATATCTTTAAAAGAATTGTCATTTGACGGAAAATATTTCCCTATATCACCCAATCCGGCCGCGCCAAGGAGCGCGTCACAAAGCGCGTGAATCAACACGTCTCCGTCGGAATGACCAACGGAACCAAGGGTAGATTGAACCTCTACCCCACCAATAAACAGCTTTCGCCCTGACGCCAATGGATGGACATCATAGCCGATTCCAATTCTCATTGCCCTCTCGGTTTATAATAGAATTAGCAACATCGATATCTTCTTTATAGGTTATCTTCAAATTCGTAATTTCACCTTCTATAACCAGAACAGGAAAACCCAGCCCCTCTGCCACCGTAGCCTCATCAGTCGGATTACAATCGTGCGGGAACATCTCTATAACAGCAGGGTGGAATATCTGTGGTGTCTGTATGGATCTAAGCCTCTCCCGATTATGCGTTGTTTTAACAAACCCACATGTATCAATCTCCTTCATTGTGTCAGTAACAAATATTCCTGGAATCGTAACTAGTGAATTCCTGCTTCGTTCTTCCAGACGATCCATCAACACCCTACTTAAGAGAGGTCTTGCGGCATCATGTATTGCCACGCGATCCCTCCATGGTTTAAGCGCAAGCAGGCCTGCTCTTACGGATGAATATCTTGTCTCGCCGCCAATTACCGGTTTTAGACATTTTGGGGATCGCATACAAATAGTGTCAACATCAGATAGACTCTCCTTTGTGGTTACAACAACTATCCTTTTTATGTATTCAAGATTATTGAAGAGATTAATGGAGTACGAAATAATCGGTTGATCTGCCAACTGGTATAAAACTTTTGATTTTCCTGAATTGAAACGAAGACTTTCACCGGCGGCGACGATTATGGCATCCATTTAGATATCGAATATTTTTTGGAGTTCTGCTTCTACGGTCTCTTCCTTGGATCTTTTGGCCAGTGAGATTTCCTTAACTAATCTCATTTTAGCCTCATCCAAAAGATTTCTTTCCCCGAATGAAAGCTCTTTGGAATTTTTTAACAGGAAAAGATCCCTTAGCACCTCTGCGATCTCAAATAGATTACCGGTATTGAGCTTCTCCATGTACTCACGATAACGCCTGTTCCAGGGCTGATTATCTATTTTAACCTTTTTCTGCTTTAGGATTTTAAAAACACTTGGCACATCCCTGCGGGAAATAAGCCCTCTCATCCCAACTGCTTCAACATTGTCCGTTGGAATCATAACGGTCATTTCATTTTCCAGGATCTGAAGGATATAGAAGGATTGTTTTCGGCCAGAGACCCTTCTCTCTTCAATCGCTTTGACCTCCCCGACACCATGAGGTGGATAAACAGCCTTATCACCTATCTTAAACATCGCCTCTCCCAATTGGAAACTCTTAAGGGGGTTGTTATAAGTACCAAAAATATGGGCCAAAGTAAAGAATCTTTTAGACTTTTAGGCTAGTCCCGGAAAATTAAAATAGGCACATTGGCAGACTAACTAATTAAAATTACAGAATATTTAACCTACATAACCTCAAACTCACCAGAA
>MGRR01000014.1:0-168 GCA_001798265.1 Deltaproteobacteria bacterium RIFCSPHIGHO2_12_FULL_43_9 | reverse complement strand
TGCAAAAGGTTGCGGCCCCTTCGGAATCTGGTGCCCCCTAACCTTAATCTTATAACCCCCCATAAGGGGGGATAATAGATCAATGCCTTCAACATTATCTTTTCTATTCGCACCCTTCCCACGATTTGGAAAATGTATCTCCCCATCCGGGCTCTCAATGGTTAGATC
>MGRR01000013.1:5888-9804 GCA_001798265.1 Deltaproteobacteria bacterium RIFCSPHIGHO2_12_FULL_43_9 | reverse complement strand
CTCACGTTTTTACTGGTAGCCGTCGCATCATTAATCTTTTCTCCGTATCCAACACCCCCTGAAGCCTGGGCGGGTTTGAAAAAGCTTAGGTTCTTTGGCTATTACTTTCTGGTCTTCTACGGGCTTTATGAGGGTCGAGAGATAAGGCTTCCTATTATCGGTTTTCTGTTTGGGTGTACTTTTGCCGCTATTTTGGCATGGGCACAATACTGGCTGGGTGATGTGTCGATTGTTACTCTATTTAACCCTGATATTATGGAATCCCCGTTTGTCGAAGGCAGGTATAGAGCAATCGGTTTTATGAGCCATCATAGAAGATTTGCCATGGTGATTGCCCTTGCGATTCCAATTGTCGCCTCTCTGCTAATCCATCTAAGGCAGGGGTGGGGTTTTAGACTGCTCTACATTTTTTTATTAGCATTATTTGGCGGCGCACTCATCTGGACCAATGGGCGTGGGGTTATGCTCGCAATTATTTTTAGTACGATTTTTACCCTCCTTCTGCGCTCCTGGAAACTTGCCCTTAAGGTGGTGGCTGGAATGTTTATTGTGGGTGTTATTTTGGCTTTTACAATTCCCAAAGATATATTCTGGCTGACACCGCGGTTTTTCTTCTCGATTACAGATGGTGTTTTAAATACATCCATTGAAGCACAGCTTGAGAACCCCCTTGTTAAAAGTAGCAATGATATAAGGGTTGTATTGTGGAAAGCCGGTGTTGAGAGTTTTTTAAGACACCCGGTTTTAGGGATAGGGTGGAGGCAGTTTAAGCATGAGCGGGAAAAAATTGATGCCGCAATTATTGGCGCTGACAAGTATCCTCATCTTCATCCGCACAGTGAATCACTCTGGATCGCGGTTGAACTTGGTATTGTAGGATTGTTTGTTTTTGCCTTTTTCTGGGGGAGCCTGCTTTTAAGGATGGGTAGGGCCTATAGACATAGGGAGGGTCTGACCCAGATAGTAAAGGCTCTGTTGTTTACCGGTGTCTGGAGCGCCCTTTTCTGGCTTTTTTCGGGTCTCACCGATGTCTCATTGTTAAATAGTGAGAATGCCGCTGCACTATGGTTTGTGATAGGATTATCCTCATACGCACTATTTATGAAAAAGAGTCCACAAGAGGTAGCGTTATGAAAATACAGCTGGAAAAATTAAAATTGCTGATCTTTGACGTTGATGGTGTTATGACAGACGGGAAACTGATCATGGGCCCAAATGGCCATGAGCAGATTGAATTTTTTGTCCTTGATGGCGCCGGGATTCATCTGGCTAAATACGCGGGGTATAAAATCGCGTTAATTACGGGGAGAAATTCCAGGATAATTCTAGAGAGGGCAAGGTATCTGGAGATTGAGGACGTTTATATAAATCAGTTTTACAAAATCGACGCGTATAATGAATTAAAGGTGAAATATAAATTAAACGATGATCAGATAGCATATATGGGGGACGATATATTGGATATTCCAGTGATGAAGGTTGTTGGATATGCCGTGACCGTTCCGCACGCTCCCCTGGAGGTTAAAGAGGTTGCCGATTATATCACAGCCAAGCAGGGGGGAAATGGGGCTGTAAGGGAGTTTGTTGATAAACTTTTACATGAGATTGGTGTGTATGATGATATCCTGCACAGGATTCTTGTTGAGAGAAGGGGTGTGTAAATGCCAAGGGTACATGTAATTATACCGGCAAGATATCAGTCATCCCGTTTACCAGGAAAACCACTTGCGCTGATTGCTGGTAAAACGATGATTCAGCATGTGTATGAAAGGGGGGCCTCGTGTGAGTTTGTCGACGGGGTTACAGTGGCGACCGATGATCAGAGGATAGCCGATGAGGTTAAGAAATTTGGCGGAAGCGGGGAGTTAACATCCACGGAGCATCAAAATGGGACATCACGGATCGCGGAGGTGGCAAAATCCCTTTCCGCGGAGATCATAGTAAATCTTCAGGGGGATGAACCCTTAATAAGGGGGGATGAAATTGAGAAGGTGGTTGTTCCACTTATAAATGATGAAAAATTAGAGGTTACCTCACTGATGACGCCGATCGTCGATAGATCAGAGTTTTTAAATCCGAGCGTAGTAAAGGTGCTTGTGGACAGGGATGGCTTTGCAATCTATTTTAGCCGGTTTCCGCTCCCATTCAACATGAAACTGTGGAATTCCCAGAAAGCCCCTATCGGTGAACAATGGTTAAATTATCTTAAGGAGCTGGAGGGTAGGGCGCAAATTCCATCTTCGAATTATTATAGGCATGTCGGCATCTACGCCTTCCGACGGTCGACGTTATTGAAATATACAACCTGGGAAGCGGATATCATTGAACAGTCTGAAAATCTTGAGCAGTTAAGATTTTTATCGAATGGATTGAAAATAAAGATGGGTATTACTGATAAGCATGGTAAGGGTGTGGATACCGCTGAAGATCTGGAAGAGGTAAGAAGGTTGATGGAATCACTCTAAGAGGAGATACGGCATGTTTGAGATCGCGTTTAGACAGCACATAAATCAGATCATGCCCTATATTCCGGGTAAGCCCATAGAGGAGATGGCAAGGGAGCTTGGGCTTATCGATACAGCGCAGCTTGCTTCCAATGAAAACCCGTTCGGCCCTTCACCTAAGGCGATAGAGGCGATTTTAAAAGAGCTACAAAGAATAAACCGATATCCCGAGAGTGGATGTTACTATCTGGTCGAGAAGCTCTCCTCTTTTTTGAAAATTCCAAAAGAGCATTTAATTGTCGGGAATGGATCGAATGAATTGATCGATTTTGCCTGCAGGGTGTTGCTTGAACCTGGGGATGAGGTTGTTACCGCTGAGCACGCGTTCGCGATGTTTAAGCAGATGACACAGGCGAATGCCGGCGTCGTGATAGAGGTTCCACAGAGTGGCGATTTTGTGTTCGATGTTGTCCGTATGGCTGGGCGTGTAACAGAAAAAACAAAGATTATCTTTATCGCGAATCCCAATAATCCAACAGGTACATACGCTTCAAGGGATGAGTTGGACGCGATGTTCTCCTTATTAAAGAATAAAAAGGTATTGGTGGTTCTGGATGAAGCATATCTGGAGTATGTAGACGCGAGGGATTATCCATACGCCATTGATTACTTTAATACGTTTGAAAATGTTTTTGTTATCCGCACCTTTTCCAAGGTTTACGGGCTTGCGGGGCTGAGGATCGGGTATGGTTTTGGAAGCAGGGAGCTTATATCCCAGATGTATAAAATTAAGCAGACATTCAATGTGAACAGGGTAGGTCAGGTTGCCGCGACAGCAGCACTCGATGACCAGGGATTTGTTAAAAAGGTTCGTGACGCAACATTAAGTGGAAGGGCCTTGTTATCCTCACTGTTCGAGGAGATTGGGTTGAAATATCTTCCGAGCCAGGCAAATTTTGTGATGGTAAAGTTTGGTTCCCGCGCAGGTGAAATATATAACCAGTTGCTTAAGAAGGGTGTTGTAGTTCGCCCGATGAATATGTACCAGCTTCCGGAATGGGCGAGGGTCACCATTGGAACAGCGGAAGAGAATCAGAGATTTGTTGAGGCATTACAAGAGATTCTATAGATACCATAACGATTATTCTGTTTTGTTAGTTTTACTTATATACCTCTTTTCTGTGTGCAACCCTTACAATCTCTACTTGAATCTCCCTTTGCCTAACAAGGTAGACCACCCTGTAATTTCCAACACGATAAGAGTAGTAGTCACCTAGATCACCCTTTAGGCGTTTCCCGAGGAATGGGCTGGTAGATAATTTACTAATGGCATTTAATAATCTGGTTCGAATTTCAGGTGAAAATTTCGCGAGCTGTTTTGCGGCCGTGGGCGCGAAGAAGATTTTATATTTTTGCACTTAATTTCTCTACAAGTTTTTCAAAAGTAATGCTTTTGCCTTGTTCCAGTTCAC
>MGRR01000013.1:0-5882 GCA_001798265.1 Deltaproteobacteria bacterium RIFCSPHIGHO2_12_FULL_43_9 | reverse complement strand
CTTTTTTAATTTCCGCCATTGCATTTTTAGAGCTCAATATTTCCAGGGTTTCCAGCCAACCATCATAGTCCTCCACGGACATCAAAATCGCTTTTGGGACGCCGTTTCGAACTATGCAGTAGCGTTCAAAACTTTGATCAGACTCCCTAATGAGCTCCAATAACCGTTTTTTGGCTTCAGTTGCGTTAATTGATTTCATGTCTCCTCCATATGGTCATAATTATAACCATTTCTGCGTTTTGTGTCAAACCTGGAGTTCGTTTGGCAAAAGACTCATATAGTGAACTACCCCAATAATCTACCTTTAAAAAACCCATCGTAATCACAATTGGATAAATTACAAAACCCCAGTAGATCAAATCATTAGTTTTGATTAGACGTCACCCCCAGTGCGAAGCGCGTGGGGGTCTCCACGCGAGATGCCCACGGTCGCTTTGCGACCTGGGCATGACGAAAGAACTTGCAAAATTTATGATTTGGTCTACTAGAATTACATCTGGCATCTGATATTTGGGGTCTAGAAATAATGATCCAGAACGAGCGCTGAAGTATCAGGTCAATTGCTTGGGTGGTAGTCGTACAAGAGATTTTGTAAATACCATAAGGCTTGACTCGAATTTTCAGGAATAGTTACCCTCCAGAGATGTCGATTAAATCAATCTTTGTACCAGGCGATAAATCGATTTCACACCGTGTTTTGATCCTTAGCGCTATTGCTGACAGGCCAACCGTGATTAGAAATCTGAATCGTGGCGAAGATGTGGGATCAACCATCAAGGTATTAAGGGGACTGGGTGCCAGAATAGAACAAAAGAGGGATTTTGTTCTGGTTACACCACGTCCATTTTCAAAACCAAAGTCTGTTCTGGACTGCGGTAATTCAGGCACAACAATGCGGCTTATGGCAGGGCTTCTGGCCTCATCCCAATTTCCATCTGAATTGAGTGGTGACAGATCACTTTTAGCCAGACCGATGGAGCGGGTTGTTATTCCTATAAACAAAATGGGTGGAAGGATTCAATGTAGTCAGGATGGGAATGGTCCAATCAAGATTCTTCCAGCCTTGGTGCCGCTTAAAGCAATTGATTATAAGATTCCGGTTCCGAGCGCGCAGGTAAAGGGTGCAATTTTATTAGCAGGGTTGGGAGCCGATGGTAAAACAACCGTTACGGAAAAGATCGCGACGCGCAATCATACGGAGCTCTGGCTTCGCTCTTTTGGGGTTGGGGTTGAGGTGTGTGGTTTGAAGGTTTCACTAAATGGTGGTGTTAGATTAAAGAGTCCGGGTGAGGTTACTGTGCCGGGGGATCCAACCGCCGCGGCCTATCTTGCGATAGCGGCTTTAATAACCAGAGCGGGTTCAATCAAGATTGAAAACGTAGCTTTGAATCCGGGAAGGATCAGGTGGGTGGAGATTCTAAGAGGGATGGGGGCGGATATAGATCTGGAATTAATTGCCAGCGGGGTAGAGGATATTGGAAATATTGTAATACATAACTTTAATAAAGGATTAAAACCTGTTGAAATCAACGCTCATTTAATCCCAGACCTTATTGATGAGATTCCCGCTTTGGCGGTCTTGATGGCCCGTGTGGAGGGTACATCCATTGTAAGAGGGGCTATGGAGCTTCGTGTTAAGGAGTCTGACAGGGTTAAAGTAATTTATGAAGGTTTCAGGAGGCTTGGAATTGATATTGATATGTTCGATGATGGTTTTTCCATCAAAGGTGGAGGCAATATTTTGTTGCGGGGGGGGAGGGTAAATAGCTATGGTGACCATAGAATGGCAATGGCCTTTGGATTATGTAATCTGATGTCAGATCGTAGTATTTATATTAATGGGAAGAATTCTGTAGTAATCTCGTTTCCGGGATTTTTCAGGGAGTTAAATCGGCCAAAAAATTGGATTGATACATGAAGAGAATTCGGATTTCAATCGATGGTCCCGCTGGCGCCGGAAAGAGCACCGTTGCGCGAGCCTTAGCTAATAAACTCTCTTATGTCTATTTGGATACCGGGGCGCTCTATAGAACCGTTGCTCTGGCCGCGAAAAAAGAGGGGATCTCAATGGATGACTCTCGGAGGCTTGGAGAGCTTGCCAGGAGGGTAAAAATCAGATTGGTAAGGGAGGGAAATATTGAGTTTGTCGAATTAGATGGAAAACGTATAGGGCAGGAGATCAGAACCCCGGAGCTTGGAAGAGTTGCGTCGCAGATAAGTAAGGTGTCCGGGGTCAGGCAGGCGCTTCTTTCACTTCAGCGTGATCTGGCCAGTAGTGGAGGGGTTGTAATGGAGGGGAGGGATATAGGTTCTGTGGTTTTGCCTGACGCGGAGCTTAAATTTTTTTTGGTGGCGTCATTTAAGGAGCGCGCTAAACGAAGATGGAAAGAATTGGTTGAGCGTGGTGAGAAGGTTGAATTGTCTCTGATTGAAGATGAGGTTCAAAAGAGGGATAAGGTTGATAGCGAACGTGAGGTGTCCCCCTTGATTAAACCTAAAGGGGCGATTGAAATAGACACAACGGATCTTACAATTGACGAGATTGTTGCCAGGATGTACAGATTTGCGAAGGAGAGAGAGTCGGCAGGTGCATAGAGTCAATATTACCGCGGGTGAAATTTCCAAAATAATTTCCGGGAAACTTTTAGCAGATCCGGATTTGAGGCTTACGGGGTTTTGCGAGCCGAGAGAGGTGGATTCCACCTCGTTTTGTTTTATAATGAAGAAGGAATCTTTGCGGGAGATAGAGGGCAAAAGTGCTGGTCTTGTTATAATCCCCGCCGATTACGAACAACTTATCTCCGTGCCATCGATAGTTGTAGAGAATCTCGCTGTGGCTTTGGCAAAATTATTATCCAAACTTTTCCCGCTGGCCAGATCAAGTGGCATCATACACCAGAGAGCCATTATTTCAGAGAGTGCGAAGGTTGGCGCCAACGTGGAGATTGGCGCGGGAAGTGTCATAGGTGAGGATGTCGATATCGGAGATAATACGATTATTTTGCAGAATGTTGTAATTGGGGACAAGACCAGAGTAGGAAAAAACTGCAAGATTTATTCCTCTGTTTCTATCTATCATGGATGCGCGATCGGAAACTCGGTTATCATACATTCCGGTGCCGTGATTGGCGCGGATGGTTTTGGTTATACCAGAGGTGACACGGGGATTCTAAAGATAGAGCAGATAGGAAATGTGATTATTGAAGATAACGTGGAGATTGGAGCCAACAGCTGTATAGATAGAGCAACCATCGGTTCCACCAAAATAGGATTTGGCACTAAAATAGATAATCAGGTGCAGATAGGTCACAATTGTAAAATTGGCAGGTTCAATATTATCTGTGGTCAAGCAGGCCTGGCAGGTAGTGTGATGTCCGGAACCGGGGTTACCTTTGCCGGGCAGGTTGGTGTGGGTGACCATTTAAAGATTGGGGATGGCGCTACTCTTGGACCAACGACTCAATTGGCGGTTGATGTAGAGCCTGGTCAGACGATACTTGGAGAAAAGGGATATCCTGCCAGGGTCTATTTAAGAAAACTATTTTTACTGGAGAAGCTTCCTGAGTATGTTAAGCGCTTAAAGGCGCTAGAAAATGAAATTTCCAAGAAATCTCAAGACCTTCCACCAGAGAAAGCACTTGACCATTAACAAATCTATTCGTTATAGATATCCGGATCAATCTCTCATGGAGGTTAGTTTAAAAGTGCATGTTTACATTAGTTCAAGGTTTGAAGGGCGCAGGTATGCCTAAGCCGTTGCCAGAAATTAAGATCGCGGATGAATCAAAGAGTTTTGAGGAGCTCTTTGAGGAGTCGCTTAAAGTCGCAAATCCCCGAGAGGGAGAGGTTGTTCAGGGTAAAGTCATTACCGTAAGTGATGACTTTATTACTGTTGATATAGGATTTAAATCTGAGGGGCAGATCGCGGTTGAAGAGTTTAAGGGTGATGTCCCAAAGGTTGGCGATGTAATTGAGGTCTATTTAGATAAGATAGAAAATGACAATGGATTTATGGTTCTTTCCCGTGAGAAGGCTGAGGTCTTGAAGGCCTGGGATGAGATAAGTAAAGCGGTTGAAAATGATGAGCTGGTAGAGGGTAAGATTATCGCGAAGGTAAAAGGTGGGCTCGCCGTTGATATAGGTGTCAAGGCATTCCTTCCGGGCTCACAGGTAGATCTTCGCCCTGTTAAATACCTGGAAGATTTTGTTGGCAAGGTTTATCAGTTTAAGATCATAAAATTTAATAAAAAACGTGGGAATATAGTTTTGTCGCGGCGCGCGCTTCTCGAGAGGGAGCGTGAGACTATGAAGAGCAAAACCCTTGAAAAGCTGGAAGAGGGGATGGTTATAACCGGTACCGTTAAGAATATTACCGAGTACGGTGCCTTTATCGATCTTGGTGGTGTTGATGGTCTTCTCCATATAACGGATATGTCGTGGGGAAGGGTTAAGCACCCGGGCGATATACTGGGACTCGGAGATGAGGTTACAGTTAAGGTCTTAAAGTATGATCCCGAGAGAGAGAGGGTTTCGCTGGGGTTGAAGCAGATATCCCCAGACCCATGGGATAGTGTTAGTTCAAAATATCGTATTGGTGATCGTGTTAAGGGTGATGTTGTAAGTCTTACCGATTATGGTGCGTTTGTAGAGCTGGAACCCGGGATTGAGGGATTAATACATGTCTCTGAGATGTCATGGACCAAACGGGTTAAACACCCATCCAAGGTTGTTAATATCAGTGATGTTGTTGAGGCGGTTGTTTTGGATATAGATTCGAAAAATCACCGGATATCCTTGGGCATGAAACAGACTGAACCAAACCCATGGGATCTTTTGGCCCAAAAATATCCGATAGGTTCTAAAATCAAGGGGCAGATAAAGAATGTCACCGATTTTGGAATATTTATAGGTATGGAAGATGGAATAGATGGCATGGTTCATATATCCGATGTTTCCTGGACGGAAAAGGTTGAAGATCTCTCCTCGAGATTTAAAAAGGGGGATGAGGTTGAAGCCCTCGTACTTAATATCGATCAGGAGAATCAGCGTTTTTCATTAGGTATAAAACAGCTTGAGCGTGACCCGTGGGAGGATATTGAAAAGAGATTCCCCGTTGGACAGCTTGTCACAAGCAAGGTTACGAAGGTAACGGATTTTGGTGTCTTTCTTGAGCTGGAGCAGGGGGTTGAGGGTTTTATTCACGTCTCACAACTATCCACCGAGAGGATCGAGCATCCAAACCAGATCGTAAAGGTTGGTGATGAAATTCAGGCGGGAGTCAGCCAGATAGACAGGAAAGAGAGAAGAATTACACTCTCGGTTAAGGGGATGCATGTAAAAGAGGAGAGGGAAGCCCTTAAGGAGTATAAAAAATCGCAGAAATCCTCCAAATCGAGTTTTGGGGATATCCTGAAAGAGAAACTTGCCAAGACCCTAAAAAAGGGCTCCGCCAAAGGTGAAGATAAGAAAGAGGATAAGGACGAAGAGTAAAGGCCTCTGACTTAATGTTGTTAGATCCAAATATATCGATTATTTTTTTCTAAACGGAGCTTTTTATGCAGCGCAGATCATGGATCCTGGTTATAGTGATTATTCTGCTTCTTCTTGGAATATTGGGAATCACAACAGTCGGCGTCATATACGCTATGTTCAGCGGCGTTAGAGAGCCAATTTCCGGCCACAATGTCGCAATCGTTGAAATTAAAGGTGTTATTTTAGATAGTGAGCCATTCACTGAGCGCCTGGATAAGCTTCTGGAAGAGAAGGATATAAAGGCCATTGTCGTAAGAGTTGATTCGCCGGGTGGAGTTGTCGCGCCATGTCAGGAGATTTATGACGCGATTCTTGAGGCAAGGAAAAAGAATCGCGTCATAAATCTCCTG
>MGRR01000012.1 GCA_001798265.1 Deltaproteobacteria bacterium RIFCSPHIGHO2_12_FULL_43_9 | reverse complement strand
TAATGAGCTGGATATAAAGGTTAAAGAGTGGGAACGACACCTACCTCCAATAAATACCCCAGAACCTATAGGAGGTGTCGAGGAGGCAGCCCAAAACTTCCAGATAAAGAACGTCGGTTCTCTCTTTGAAAGATTAGAGATTCCCAATCCATTACCAACTTTTTCCGATGACAAAAGGCCAACAGGAAGAAGAGAGAGAAAACTCAACCGTTTATCCAACATACTTTCAATGCTGCGTGGAATTACAAATGCAACTTGAATCCTTTTTAGAAGATATTGTTAATAATACTCCAGGGGCTCTTGCCTGCCTGGTTGTCGACACCAACGGATTAACAATCGCCGAGTATCACAGGCTCAACCCATCCGATCCAGGATTATTGGCCGCGGAATATTCCAGAATCTGCAGTGATGTATCAAGTCTGATGAATCAGTTAAATCTCGGGAAATTAAGTGAATGTAGCTTTTCCACGGAAAAACTCTCCATCCATATCTCCCTTGTGAACCCGTATTTCATCATGTTAATCACTCTTCAGGAGACCTCTCGCGGGCAGGCGCTGTTCAAACTCCGCAATCTGGGAAAGCAACTCCCACTTTAAGAGGTCCGGACTTTAAACCATGAAACGATGTTTAGTGATACATGGACCTAATCTTAATCTACTCGGCACCAGGGAAAAACCGATTTATGGGATACTCCCATTGACCGAGCTGGATAAAAAATTAGTAGAAAAAGGTAAAACTCTGAACATTGAAGTAGTGTCAAAACAATCAAATCACGAAGGGGAAATCGTCACATGGATCCAGGAGGTGGGAAACCTTGCTGATGGATTAATAATAAATCCGGCTGCCTACGGCCACACTAGCATCGCTATCAGGGATGCCATAGCGGCGACAAACATCCCTACTATAGAAATTCATATGACTAACATATCCTCGCGGGAATTATTCCGCCGCAATTCTATAATTTCAGATGTTGTTTGTGGAAGAATTGAAGGTTTCGGATGGCGAAGTTACATTTACGGGTTAGAGGCGATTTCAGACCTTATAAACTAGGAAGATATAAACATGAATAGTTTAATCCAAAAATATATCAAAGATCATAAGGTGGACGGTTTTTTAATTACTGACAAGGCGAATGTCAGATATCTGACTGGTTTTACCGGATCAAATGGACAGATTTTCATTACGGATAAAAAGGGGGAGTTTTTGACGGATGGTCGCTATATAACCCAGGCATCTGAAGAGGTAAGCAAAGATTTCTCCTGCAGGTTTTACCGCAAAATGTACAAAGAGATCGCGGAAATAGTCTCTAATAAGGGGAAAACAAAGCGACTCCTCTTCGAGCCGGGTGCTTTAACAGTGAAGGGGTTAAATCAATATAAGGAATTAACAAAGGGAATAACCTGGGTGCCGCTGAAAGAGGAAGGAGCCGCATTACGGATTAAAAAAAATAGAAACGAAATAAATATTCTCAAAAAAGCCGCGAAGATAGCACACACCGCCCTCGAAAAAGTGCTCTCTGAAATAAAACCTGGGGATGTTGAAAAAGATATCGCGCTTGCACTGGAAATTGGAATGAGAAAAGGGGGAGCGGATGGCGTATCCTTCGAGCCTATCGTCGCTTCAGGAACCAGAAGCGCGTTGCCCCACGGTAGAGCAAGTGACAAAAAAATAAAATCGGGGGAATTATTAACCATTGATTATGGCTCCGTTTACAAAGGCTACTGTTCGGATGAAACTGTGACCGTGGTAGTCGGCAAAGCGGATAAGAAACAAAAACAGATATACGCAATCGTAAAAGATGCGCATGACATGGCGGTTGACGCGATTAAACCTGGCGTTACCTGCGGGCAAATCGATAAGATAGGCAGGGATCATATTTCAAAAAAGGGATACGGCAAAAACTTCACCCATAGCACCGGGCATGGTGTGGGGCTTGAAGTCCACGAACTCCCCACAATAGCCTCTGAAAACAAGCAAAAACTTGAACCGGGGATGGTTATTACTGTAGAACCTGGGATTTATTTACCCGGTTGGGGTGGGGTGAGAATTGAGGATATGATCCTGGTTACAGACTCTGGGCATGAAGTATTGACTCCGACGGATAAGGCCTTTCGCTCAATCGGTTGAGGAATGAGTAAAGTGAAAACTGAGGATATAAAAGAGCTTATTGCCATCCTTGAAGCAAGCAAGCTGGAAGAGATAGAGGTAGAGGAAAACGGGCGAAGGATTAGAATCAAAAAACAATCGCAATCGTCCTCTTCTCATGCACAACCCAATCTTGAGTCCACAGAAATACAAATGGCAAAGGGGGCCCAAGCCAATGGGCACCTCCTTAAATCCCCTTTTGTCGGAACCTTCTACAGACAACCCTCCCCTGATGCCGATCCATTTGTTGAAAAAGGAGACTTTGTAAAAAAAGGGGCTATACTCTGTATAGTTGAAGCCATGAAATTGATGAATGAGATAGAATCGGACATAAATGGGAAAATTCTGGATATTCTCGTTGAAAACGGAGATCCCGTTGAGTTCGGACAACCTCTGTTTGTATTAGAGCAAAGTTAGATGTTTAAAAAGATCTTGATCGCAAATCGTGGAGAGATTGCATTAAGAATTATCCGGGCATGTAAAGAACTCGGTATTAAGAGTGTGGCAGTTCACTCTGACGTCGATTACCACGCCATGCACGTAAAGATGGCTGATGAGGCGGTGTGTATCGGCCCGGGGCCGTCAAAAAAAAGCTATTTAAACATACCTGCCATATTGAGCGCGGCTGAGTTAACTCAGGCAGATGCCATTCATCCCGGTTATGGTTTTTTATCGGAGAATTATCAATTCGCGGATATCTGCCAAAAGTGCAAAATAACATTCATTGGCCCAACCTCTGACAACATGAGGAAGATGGGAAACAAGTTATCCGCTAAAGAACTTTTACGAAAATCCAATATTCCGTCACTGCCCGGTTCGTTGCATGCAATAAAAAGCTTTGATGAAGGGGCCTCGGTCGCCAACGAGATCGGGTACCCGGTTATTCTTAAGGCTGCTGCCGGTGGCGGTGGCAGGGGAATGGTCATCGTTGAATCAGAAGATGAGCTGGAATTAAGTCTCTTGAAAGCACAGGCTGAGGCTGAGGCCGGATTTGGTGACTCAACAATTTATATAGAAAAATTCCTGCAAAATTCAAGGCATATCGAGGTCCAGATTCTCTGTGATAATAATGGAAACAAGATTCATCTAGGGGAGCGCGACTGCACCATACAACGGAGGCATCAGAAGCTTTTGGAAGAAGCCCCATCAACATATATCAGCGAGAAACTAAGGGAAAAAATCACTTCTGCGGCGATTCATGCCGCGCAAATCGTGGATTATAAAAATGTTGGAACCATCGAGTTTCTTGTTGAAGGTGAGAATTTCTATTTCATGGAGATGAATACAAGGATTCAGGTTGAGCACCCTGTGACAGAGATGATAACCGGGGTAGACATTGTCAAGGAGCAGATTCTAATTAGCGCGGGAGAGGTACTGTCACTAAAACAGAGTGATATTACGTTCAAGGGGCATAGTATGGAGTGCAGGATCAACGCGGAACACCCTGAAACATTTCACCCGTCACCCGGAACAATAACCACTTTTCATCAACCGGGTGGTATCGGTATAAGAGTAGAATCGGCCGCGTATCACAACTACTCGGTGCTGCCATATTATGATTCAATGATAGCGAAGCTTATTGTCCATTCCGGCAACAGGCAGGAAGCAATTCGGAGGATGCAAAGAGCGCTGGATGAGTTTATTATAGAAGGAATAGATACCAATATAGCTTTTCATAAAAGGCTTCTGGAAAATGAGCACTTTATTACAGGCAATTATAACACGCGTTTTATTAATACATTTATGAATCTATGAAAAAGAAAAGCATTTCCAAAAAAGATCCGGCCCGGGAAGCAACCAGAGTTGCAGAAGAAGCTATTCAAAATAAAAATTACGGAAAAGCCAGGGATTTTTTAAATCAGGCCTTAAAACACGATCCACAATATGAACCCGCACTTATAAACCTTGCTTCACTCGCCATAAAAGCTGGGACACCGGTTATTGCCGCAAAATATTTCGAAACAATTGCCAACCTTGCACTTGAGAAGCATTTGAATGTAAAGGCCGTTGCTGCTCTAAAACGCGCGATTCAATACGATCCCACCAATCAAGCGCTGCAACATAGATTAATAACCCTCTTGCGGTCACAATATATTACCTCGTCACCCAGAGGTGAAAACGAAGCGAATCAATCCATTGCTGATCACGCTGAGATTCCTGACGAAGTGGCTTCTCTAGCTATGACGAAAACAGATCCTTCGCCTTCGGCTCAGGATGACGTGCCGGCTCAGGATAACGTGCCGGCTCAGGATGACGTGCCGGCTCAGGATGACGTGCCGGCTCAGGATGACGAAATATGTCATTCCGACGAAAGTCGGAATCCAGATCCCGGCTTCCGCCGGGATGACAACAAGTGCCGGGATGACGAGAGGGAATTTAATCTAGCTGATCTAAATGAAGAAGAAATTGATATTATAGCCGAGGTTGAGGTTTTAATCTCTGATGGTGCATTTGAAGAAGCGTCTAAACGTCTCTCGCCGCTCAGGGAAAAGCATCCTGATAATCAATATATAAAACTTATTGCCAACCAGATTGAGCGAAGAGAGATGCCGTCTAAATCCTTTCTTCTTTCAGATACAAACGAGCCAGAGATAGACCTTAGCGGAGCAATTAAATGACTAGAAGGATTCTCCTTGCTATAGGAGTAATCCTCTTAATATCCATCATTGCTACTATTTTTATCGCACGCTCCGCGCCAATAAGGAATCGACTTAAACTTATTGTCATACATGAAGTAAACAAACGTGCTGGGATAGATTTAAAATCAGAGTCCGTGGATCTCGCACTCTTTCCCCCGGCAATAGAAATAATAAAGGGTGGGATAATAATCCCAGATAAAGCAAACATCTCCTTTGATAAGGCATTTGTAAAACTAGATACCCTCTCGCTGTTAAGAGGGGGATTCTCAATCCAGAATATTCAGTTTCGAAATCTCAAAACAATTCTCGTTACACCATCTAAAGAGAATCTAACAAAAAAAGAGTCCCTACATTCACAAGAACTCCCTCACAGTGTTCTACAGGATATCCTTTCACTTCCCGTACAAAGACTAGAAATAATTGATGGGGAATTTAGCTGGCCATCCGCAAATTTATTCAGCGCGCTATCCAGGGTTCATATTACAAAACGCAGAAATCAACTGAATCTCTATCTTGCTCTTGGCAAAGCCTCTATCCCTGCCGGCACAAAGAGCATTTTATTAAATCATTCAACATTTCAGGGAACCATCCAGGAGAACCGGATAAAAATAAAGAAGGGTTCATTTGCCGGAGATTGGGGTTCAATAACGCTAAAGGGAATGGCATGGGGTGGTATTTTCGACGGGAAAGATGCCTTTTTAGATTCAGAAATGGATTTATCGGTAAATTCCAGCATAGAGCTCTCAAAGATTACTGATATTATTGATTTCGGCACAGAAATTTCTGGCAGGATTTATTCCCATGGCTCTCTCACGAATAAAATAAGGCTTCCCCGGTTCGAGGGGACAATAAATGGTGATAACTTCGCATTGTCCAGTATACGGATCCCAAAGCTTTCAGCTTCCGTAAAAGGGGATAGAGATATAATTCGATTCTCACCATTAAAACTTTTTTTCGAAAATCAAGCTTTAAAGGCAACTGGGCAGATTACGCCTTCAGATAAGTGGCAGGCTGAAGCACTGGTAGAATTAGATGGCGTACCCCTTGAGGGGGTATTGAAATCAGTCGGTGTTGAAACAGATCCGGCCCGGGGAGATATATCCGGGGCGGTAAACCTTAATGGATCCTTTAACCCAATCAACCTCGATTACCGCGCAACCCTGTCAGTAAATAATTTCGGTGCCGGCGAGCAGGAAAATGTTGCCGGTTTCGCGGAAGGAATCGTTGAGGCTGAAGGAAAAATTAACAATGATCTGATTTCATTCGATAGATCGCAACTGATTGTTAAAAATGGCGGTGTAATTTCAACAACGGGAAAAATAGATTATTCCGGTCCCGTTAGATTTGATTTTTTCACCGACAAATTTCAGCTCTCTTCCCTCGGGCATATATCTGAAATACCGGTTTCAGGGACGGTTAGTGTAGTTGGGTCTGTTACCGACGCGCCCGGAGCCGCAACGGTTGTTCAGGGAGCTATGCGTGCCGAGGTGTTTTCAATCGCGAATATTGAGCTGGGATGGGTTAGGGGAACCGTTGAGTACGCGAAAGATGTTATATCAGTCTCAAATACTACCGTCAGGCAGGGGGAATCAGAATATTTCGCGAAAGCAAAGATAAACACCACTAGTGGTGTTTTTTCTGACTCGTATTTTTCCTTTTCAAAGCTGAGATATCAGGATGTCCGGGATACCTTGCTTTATCACATAGATCTCCCTGAGTGGATAGCTGGCTATCTCAAAGGGGGCTTCTCCCTTGATGGCCCTTTAACACTTGAAGGGATCTCCGGGTCAATAGATGTTGACATGACGGAGATGAAAATAGCGGGAGAAGAATTTCAGTCATTAAAATTTGAGGGGAGAGCTTTAAAGGGTAACCTTTCAATTCAACAGGCTATTTTATCCAAGGAGAAGGGACGCATTCTAATAAGCGGAGAAACGAGGCTTGGAAGAGATGTTAACCTAAAGCTTATAAGTCAAGACGTAAATTATGACGAGGTAACTATTTTTAAGAAACACAGGGTACCTGTCACGGGGAATCTTGAGGCAGAAGCCGCACTAACCGGATCATGGACAAACCCTGTGGGAAGTGGATTTGTCCGTGTATCCGAGGTATCGCTTGGCGGAGAAAAACTACCAGAATCGATTCTTAAGTTAAATTTAAAAAATAAACTTCTCGGTTTAACCTGGACACTCGATAACAAGGAACTAAATCTGGTGTCCAGTATAAATCTGGAAAAACCTTACATATATGAGGCCAGAATAGACGCGGATGGATATAATTTTGATCCATTTCTTGCTCTTGTCATCCCACCGGGGCAAAGATTTCAGGGGCGCATACAGGGCTCAATTGATATTAATGGAACGTTTTCTCCATTTTTCATAAAATACGGGGACGTTCAATTGACAAGCCTGACGATTCAACGCGGGAATATGCTTTTTCGAAATCTGGAAAGGGTTTCACTCGCCATAAGGGATGGCAAGGCAACCTTCTCCCCATTTCGTCTTGTTGGCCCACAAACAAATCTTACATTAAGCGGGTCTATTGCCCCACCTGATAAACTGGCTATAAACCTTAATGGTTCATTTGATATCTCACTTGTAGAATTTTTTATTCCGGAGATTACCAGGGCATCCGGACAGGGTAATATTGAAACAAAAATCGGTGGTACCTTTGGCAAGCCCGATGTTATTGGAAGCATTCAGCTGAATCAGGGGGCATTCCAAACCAAATGGCTCTCGCAACCAATTGAACAGCTAAACGCGAGAATCACTTTCTCCCAAAAATTGATATCTGTTGAGGAGGCAAGCGGACTTATGGGGGGAGGACCTGTTTCAATATACGGAACAATGTCCCTGCCTGATAAAGCACCACCCCAATTTTCAGTACATCTGGCGTCCAAAAATAACAGGATCAGAATCGCGAAAAATCTGATTTCCAAATTATCGAGCAATATACATCTTACCGGCATAGAGCGGCCATATATGCTTTCGGGCGAAATCGTATTTGATGATCTGGTATACACGGAGAGAATTAACTGGCAGGCAAACCTTTTTAAACGTAAAACCATCACGGGGCCAAAAGTAATAAAAGAAAAATTACCTTTTTTATTGTTTAATGTCGATCTGGATCTGCAGAAAGGCTTTTTAATCGACAACAACCTCGCGAAAATTCTCTTTTCAGGAAAATTAAAACTAGCCGGGAACAGCACGCAGCCAAATTTACAGGGCAAACTAGAGCTTGTAAAAGGGGAAACATATTTCCAGGATAATGAATTCAAAATGCTCAGTGGAGAAATAGTCTTCAATGATCCCATAGAAATCGATCCATATTTTAATTTACGGGCTGAAAGCAAGGTCAGGGATTATCAGGTGGCAGTTGCCATTATCGGTTATCTGGGGGACTATGAAGTCCAGCTCTCTTCGCAACCACCTCTTAGCGAAGGGGATATAGCAACATTACTTACTCTGGGCGTAACAACGGAAGAAGTCGCCGGACAAGAGGGGGCATTCGCCGCGGTTGAACTCGGCTCCCTTCTCTTTGGAGGCGTTTCATCAGCACTGGAAGCGGATAGTGGTAAGTTTTTTCCTCTTAAGCTTGGTGTCACACCTTCATTTACAACTACAAGGGAGGCTAACGCGCCAAAAGTGATAGTTGGCACTCAAATCACCAAAAATCTGGAGGCATCATTCGCCACCACAGTCGGGGAATCGTGGTTATTTGAAGACAGAGAGGCGCGGATCGAATATAGTTTTAACGATAATTTTTCTGTTCAGGGCACATGGGAAGATCCGAAACAGTCGCAATATCTGAATCCGGATTCGCAGCTGGGCGTAGATCTCAGATTGAGATTTGAGTTTAGGTAATAGTCATATGAAACATCAATTGGCATTTATACTCATGTTACTTCTACTGCCGATCAGTGCTTTTGCTGACATTGCAAGGATCAATAAAATTTATATTGAAGCACCAACCGGGTTTAAAACCGGAAGTATAATTGAAACATTGAGATATAAAGAAGGGGACCGTGTATCGGAATCGGAGTTAGACTCGGAATTAAAACGCCTTTACAAAAGCGGAATATATAGAAATATAATTTTTGAGCCCGTCCCGATAGACAAAGAAAATATCAATCTTAAAATCGTGGTTGTACCAAAATTAATCTTTGGAGATATGTCTTTTGGCGGCGCTTCTCAGTTTACATTCCAACAACTGCAAAATATCTGGAAAATTGAATCTGGAGATGAATTTAGTCGGGATATTTTGACCAAAGGCATTGAGAAAATTCAAAACGCGTACCGGGAAATCGGCTATAACAAGACCAAAATCTATTATGAACCCAAAGGTGGCAGCAAACCACTTGTGATAGACGTGAAAATTAAAATATCAGAGGGAAGACCATCACTCATTGATAAAATCGAGATGCAGGGCGTAACGACCGAATACGCCAATAAACTTAAAAAAGCATTCAGCTTGCGCGTTGGCGATCCCTTTAAAACAGAAGAGCTACAGGATGGAATAAAACAGTTGAGATTCAGGCTTTATTCTGATCACTATCTGGAATCAGAGGTTGAAAATCCCATCATTCAATATGAAAACAATGGGGAAAGCGTCATAATCATCATACGGGTGCGACTGGGCCCGGAATACAAATTCGTCTTCGATGGAAACCCTTACTTGAGCAGCAAGAAATTGTTAAAGATTGCCACACCAATAGAAGAGGATTTTCTCGGGTCACTCTCCGCTGAAGATATTATGAGTGGAATCATCAGGGAATATCATCTCCAGGGATTCCACTTTGTTGTAGTCGGTTATTCGATTGAAAACAGGCCAGGGGAAAACGAGAAGATCGTCTCGTATAAAATCGAGGAGGGACCACGGGTACTGATAAAAGACTTTGAATTCCCGAACACAAAATATTTTTCAAAGGAATTTTACAAACAGTATATCCATGATCACGGTTCCCCGCTTCTTCGAAGCGGTTATCTCAACGTTCCCGATCTGGAAATCGCGCTCGATTCGGTGGTCGATTA
>MGRR01000011.1:13959-14088 GCA_001798265.1 Deltaproteobacteria bacterium RIFCSPHIGHO2_12_FULL_43_9 | reverse complement strand
GTTTTACTCTTCTCTCTAACCTGAATCACATCCCCTTCATTTAGATTATATGAGGGAATTGTAATGGTTTTATCATTAACAGCTATATGACGATGTCTTATGATCTGTCTCGCGTCCGCTCTTGAAGCC
>MGRR01000011.1:10076-13944 GCA_001798265.1 Deltaproteobacteria bacterium RIFCSPHIGHO2_12_FULL_43_9 | reverse complement strand
TAGCAAATCGAATCAAGGCGTCTCTCTAATAACTGCAAAAGATATTCACCTGTAATTCCTTTTGATTTACTTGCTACCTTAAACTGATTCTGAAACTGTGCCTCCAGTAAACCAAAAAGTTTGCGTACCTTCTGCTTCTCTCTTAATTGCACGCCGTATTGGGATAACTTCCCCTTTTTCTGTCCAGCGTCGCCCGGAGCATAAGCCCTTCGTTCAACCGAACATTTGTCTGAAAAACAGCGGCTCCCTTTAAAAAAGAGCTTTAAACCTTCCCGCCTGCAAATCCTACAAGCTGGCCCTCTGTATCGTGCCAAACTCCCTCCTAAAACCAAAAAAGAATTAGGGCTAAATCCTCCTACGCTTCGGAGGACGACACCCATTGTGTGGTATTGGTGTCACATCTCGAATCATAGTTATTCTCAGCCCCGCGGCTTGGCATGCCCTTATGGCAGATTCACGCCCCCCGCCCGGACCAGAAACCAAAATATTCACAGATCTCATCCCATGTTCAATGGCCTTTTTTGCTGCGTCTTCTGCCGCAACCTGCGCAGCAAATGGTGTACTTTTTCTGGCCCCTTTAAAACCCATCACCCCGGAGGTGGACCAGCAGACGGTCCCGCCATTAACATCGGTAACCGTGATCAGGGTATTGTTGAATGTTGAGAGGATATGCACAACACCGGTTGGAATATTCTTTTTACCCTTTTTGCGACCAACACCTTTTTTGGCAACTTCTTCCGTACTTACAGCCTCTGCTTCCGGGGTAGAAGCAGCCTTTTTTGTTTCACTTTCTTGTGCGCAAACCACCTATATTTCCTCTCATATATAAAAACTATTTCTTGGCCACAACCCTTTTAATCGCAACCGTTTCTCTTCGTGGCCCTTTCCTTGTTCTTGCATTTGTATGGGTTCGCTGACCCCTAACAGGCAACCCTTTTCTGTGCCTGATTCCCCGATAACATCCCAAATCCATCAGGCGTTTAATATTCATAGTTCGATCGCGCCTTAGATCACCCTCGACACGATAATCTTTTTCAATGACCTCCCTGATCCTATTAACCTCGTCACTAGTAAGCTGGTCTGTTCTCGCATCCTCGGAAACCTTGGCAATTCCAAGGATTTTTTTGGAACTGGACGCTCCTATACCAAAAATGTAGGTTAGGCCGACTATTATACGTTTATTTCTTGGGAGATCAACCCCGGCAATACGAGCCAAAACCCACCCCTACCCTTGCCGCTGCTTATGCTTGGGATTACTACAAATCACGCGTACAACCCCTTTTCTTCTGACTATTTTGCATTTATCGCATATCTTTTTAACGGAAGCTCTAACCTTCATTAATATAGGCCCTTTAAAATCTAAATGCTGAATATTATTTAGAAAGTAGCAATTGTCAACTCCCTATTTAGCCCTATAAATAATCCTTCCACGGGAGAGGTCATAGGGGGATAGCTCAACGGTAACCTGATCCCCTGCGAGGATCTTAATATAGTGCATTCGCATCTTTCCGGAGATATGGGCTAACACTATATGCCCGTTTTCAAGTTTTACCCTGAACATGGCATTAGGCAGCGGTTCAAGAACCGTCCCTGTAACCTCTATCTTCTCTTCTTTGGTCATTAAAAGTCTCCAGAATAATTAGTCAAAATCAGCGTCCCTTCATTGGTTATCGCAACTGTATGTTCAAAATGGGCGGATCTTGACCGATCTTTTGTCTGCGCAGTCCAACCATCTTTTGATATTATTACATCGGGTTTCCCAAATGTAACCATAGGTTCTATAGCGATTACAGTGCCAGGCTCGACAAGTGGGGAATCGCACTGCAAAACATAATTTGGAACCTGTGGATCTTCATGAAGATCCCTCCCGATTCCGTGACCAACAAACTCTCTTACAATTGAAAAACTTTCCATTTCAACCTTGTCTTGTATTGCACGCGATATATCCAGAATATGATTGCCTATTTTTGCCTGTTCTATTCCTAATAGCAAGGCTTCTTTGGTTACTCTTAGAAGTCTTTTGCTATCTTCATCAATCTCCGCTACCGGAACTGTAATTGCGCCATCTCCGTAAAAACCATCCTTTAAAACTCCACAATCTATACTGATTATGTCCCCAGCCTTCAAAACCCGGGCGGATGGGATCCCATGTACGATTTCATCATTAACCGACGTACATAATGTCTTTGGAAATCCCCTGTACCCTTTGAATGCAGGCTTGGCATTGCGTGATAGTATGCGTTTCTCCGCAATTGAATCTAATTCGTTTGTTGTAATTCCAGGTTTGACTAAATCACTGATCTCCATAAGAACGCAAGATACTATTGTACAGCTCTCTTTTATCTTCTCTATTTCCTCCCTGCTTTTTAATTTAATCATGAAATGGCCTCTGGATTTATTACTTTCAGTATGGAATTAAAAATATCCTTTGGATTTTTTGTACCGTCTATCTCAATTAATTTTTTATTTTTCCGATAATATCCGGCAAGTGGGTTTGTTTGTTTATGATATGCCTCCAATCGTTTTTTGATGATCTCCTCATCGTCATCTTTTCTTTGAAATAATTTTCCACCGCATTTATCACAAATATTTTCAACTTTTGGCCTGTTAAACTTTACATGAAAAACCTCACCACATTTTTCGCAGGTTCTCCTTCCAGACAATCGAAATATTAAATCTTCATCCGGAACTTTAAGATTAATAACGTAATCAATATCCGTAATTCTGCTTAACGCTTCGGCCTGGGGAATAGTCCTTGGAAATCCATCTAGTATGTAGCCATTCCTCACATCATCCTCTTTTAAGCGCTCACGTATCAAACCCACAACCACATCATCGGGAACCAAGGCCCCCTTATCCATATACTCCTTGGCTCTCTTTCCTAAAGGTGTCGAATGTTTAACGGCCGCCCTTAAAATATCCCCAGTCGAAATCTGAGGAATATTATTTTTATCCATGAGTAATTTTGCCTGGGTCCCTTTACCGGCGCCGGGAGGTCCTAAAAGGAGAAGCTTCATACGTGGTTCTTAGAGCCTATCCCAAAACATAATTCTACTACGAAGAATGATCCATGGGCTGCGACTTCGTCAGATTTCAAGAAAAAATTCTCAAAATACCGTCTGGTATTCCTCGATTTTTTTCTCTCATCTTCCTTGTCTCGCCACATGTCTCGTTCTCCTCGCTACGAATTATGTTTTGGGATAGGCTTTTACCCTCTTCTGCCACGTAATCTTGCGGACTTAATGAACCCCTCATAATTTCTGGCAAGCAGATGACTTTCAATCTGAGCAACAGTATCTAGCGCGACCCCGACAAGGATTAGTAAACTCGTGCCACCAAAATAAAAAGGGATATTCTGGGTTTGCAGGAACATCGGCAATATACATATTACGCTCAGATAGATGGCACCAATCATGGTTAAGCGTGAGATTACTGTTTGAAGATATTCAGCCGTATGCTGACCCGGGCGGATTCCTGGTATATAACCACCATTCTTTTTAAGATTCTCGGAAACATCGTCCGGTTTAAAAACAATTTCAGTATAAAAAAATGTAAAAAACACTATAAGAACAACAAAAAGGGTCGAATAGAGCAGGCCTCCGGGTGCAAAAAATGCCTGTATCTTCTGAAACCAGGTTGCTCCCGCGCCTGGTGTCTGGCCAAAGGCATTTACAGCAGACGCAATTGTCGACGGAAAGAGTAGTAACGAAGATGCAAAGATTGGTGGAATGACTCCGGACGGATTAATTCTGAGTGGCAGATGTGTGGATTGTCCCCCATACATCTTTCTGCCAATTATCCTCTTCGCGTATTGAATAGGTATTCTTCGCTGCCCCCTCTCCATAAAAATAATTGCCCCAACCACCGC
>MGRR01000011.1:0-10061 GCA_001798265.1 Deltaproteobacteria bacterium RIFCSPHIGHO2_12_FULL_43_9 | reverse complement strand
GATATTCCATTGCCAACACCGCGCTCTGTTATCTGCTCACCCAGCCACATTATGAATGCCGTTCCGGATGTCAATGTGATAACAGACATTATTTTAAAATTAAGCCCGGGATTAAGCACAACCTGCGGGTTCGTTAGTCCCTCTAGGCCACTGCTGATAAAAAACCCCTGTATAATTGAAAGAACTATTGTGAAGTATCTTGTATATTGTGTGATTTTTCGACGACCCAATTCACCTTCTTTTGATAATTGTTCCAGGTGGGGAACAACGACAGTCAGTAGCTGTAAAATAATTGACGCGCTGATATATGGCATAATGCCTAACGCGAATATAGAAAATCTCTCAAGCGCACCGCCGGCGAAAAGATTAAAAACACCAAAAAGTGTATTTTGCGCTGCCTGAAACTGTTGCGATAGGGCAGATGCATCGATACCCGGGGTTGGGACCTGGACACCGAGCCTGTATACACCCAAAAGCCCAATCGTCCATAAAAGACGTCTTTTAAGCTCTGGGATTTGAGTTAAACCCTCTATGCCTGTTGCCACGATTCTCCTAAAACTTCAGCTGTGCCGCCAACTGCTTCAATCTTCTTTTTGGCCGATTCACTAAAAGCGTGTGCCTTAATATTCAAGGCGTGCTTCAGCTCTCCGTTCCCTAAAATTTTAATCCAAATTTTCCCGTTTTTAATTATCCCTGAGGAACGTAACATCGCAGGATCTACAATGGACCCCTTGGAAAATTTATTTAAAAGATTTAGATTAACCGGCAAAAATTGTTTCCTGAATATATTTGTAAAACCAACCTTTGGAAGTCTGCGATAAAGCGGCATCTGACCACCTTCAAAACGTGGATCACTTGTAGCCCCTGTTCTCGAACCTGCACCTTTACATCCCCTTCCCGCAGTAGTGCCATGACCCGAGCCGTTTCCTCGCCCTACTCTCTTCCTGTAATGTGTAGACCCGCTAGATGGGGCAATTGTGTTTAATTTCATTTCTCTTCCCTCACATCGAGTAGATAGAGCACTTTTTTCACCATACCTCTAATTGAAGGGGTATTAGGAAGTACAACGGTTTGATTTATATGTTTAAGTCCAAGTCCCTTAACCGTAGCCCTATGGTCTTCTAATGTACCAATGACACTCCGTTTTAATGTTACATTTAATTTTTTCCCGCGTGCCATAAATTCCTTCTAAAATTTTTATGAACTTTTACCCCTGAATCTGATAATTTCCTCTTTTGTTTTTAACCTCCTCAAACCATCTAGCGTTGCATGGACCGCATTGTGCGGGTTACTTGTTCCGATGCATTTAGTCAACACATTCTGTATACCCGCTGCTTCCAGTAAAACCCGAACGGCGCCACCGGCAATAACACCGGTCCCGGCACCAGCAGGTTTCATAAAGACTGAACCTGCTCCAAATTTTCCTATAATCTCGTGAGGGATCGTACCCTCCACTATTGGAACACGCATAAGATGCCGCTTGGCCTGATCCCCAGCCTTTCTAATGGCTTCTGGAACCTCCCGTGCCTTTCCATTCCCAACACCGAGCACTCCATGACCATTTCCAACAGCAACCATCGCGGAGAAACTAAAACGCCTCCCACCTTTTACAACCTTTGCGTTGCGGTTTATTGCAACAATCTTCTCTTTAAGTTCAACCTCATTTGGATCAATATATGTCACTTAAGTTTTCTCCTAAAATTTTAAGCCACCTTCACGCAAAGCATCGGCAAATTTTTTCACATTGCCATGATATAAGAAGCCGTTTCTATCAAACACAATTGTTTCGATATTTTTAGCTTTTGCCCGCTCCATCAACAATTTGGCAACAACAGATGGTACATCCTTAGTACCAATCTTCTTTTTGCTTAATGATTTGTCAACAGAAGAAGCATAAGCCAATGTTTTACCCTCAGTATCGTCGATGATCTGCGCATAGATATGTCTGGCACTTTTGAATATGCTCAAACGAGGACGTCCGGGCACTCCAAAAACCGTTCCCCTGATCCGGCGTTTTTTCCTTCTCCGGTCAACCACTTTTTTATTCGTTCTGGAATGTATCTGTTTGCTCATGTTTAATCCTAACCAACGCTCGTTTTTCCAACCTTTTGCTTAACGTGCTCATCGGCATATCTAACACCCTTACCTTTATATGGATCTGGCGGCCTCAACGATCTTAGCCTTGATGCTGTCAGGCCAATTAAAGATCTATCCGCGCCAGAGAGGATAATCTTTACGTTCTGGTCCACTTTGGCAGAGACACCTTCTGGAAGAGGAAAGGCTACAGGATGGGAAAAGCCAAGGTTTAATTCCAGAGAATTCCCTTTTATTGCCGCGCGAAAACCCACACCTCTTATCTCTAATTCTTTTGAAAAACCTTCCGTAACACCCCTGATCATATTTGCTAAATTTGTGCGGGTTGTCCCATGCGCGGACTTTGCCTCTCTGGAATTATCGCTTCTTTTCACCAGCAAATCCGTGCCTGTTTTTTCAATTTTTATGCACGCCGGAATTTTTAACGATAGAGTACTTTGGGGACCCTTTACCAAAAGTTTTGAACCTTCAATAGTAATCTCCACATTATCAGGAATAGAAACTGGTTGTTTACCAATAAGCGACATCTAAAAACCCCTACCAAATCTCACAAAGGAGCTCCCCACCAACGCGTTGTTCGGAGGCCTCACTGTTCGTCATCACCCCTTTTGGCGTAGAAATAATAGATATTCCTAAACCAGACGCAACTGGTGGAATTGAGTCGGCCGACACAAACCTGCGGCAACCCGGGCGACTAACCCTTCTGGATCCGAGTATTACAGAATCACCACCATCATTATATTTGATAGACACAAGCAAATCTTTTTTAACCCCATCACCAGCAGTAGAAAAATCCCCGACAAAACCTGCTCTATTCAGAACCTTCACTATAGACTCCTTTACTGTGGAGTGTGGCACCCTTATCCGCTCATGTCGGGCCTTGGCCCCATTTCGTAAACGAGTAAGTAAATCTGCTATTCCATCAGTTATCATCTATATCCCCCTATTCACCAACTGGCCTTTACTACACCTGGAATCATCCCCTTAAGAGCCAGGCCCCTGAAACAGAGCCTGCACATACTAAACTGTCTAATATAGGCTCTGGAGCGCCCACAAAGAGGGCAGCGATTTTTTTTCCGGACCTTAAACTTTGGTTTTCTTGCAGCTTTTATCAAATGCGAAAGTCTTGCCACTATCTATTTCTCCTGTTTTCTAAATGGCATACCAATTTTTGTTAATAACGCCCTACACTCTTCATCAGTTTTGGCTGTCGTAACTACCGTAATATTCATGCCCCTGAATTTACTAATAGAATCAATCTCTATCTCCGGAAAAATTATCTGCTCTTTTATTCCCAGCGTATAATTACCCCTCCCATCAAAAGCCCTTGTTGACACCCCTTTAAAATCCCTGACCCTGGGAAGCGAAACGTTAACTAATCTATCCAGAAATTCATACATCCTTTTTCTTCGAAGCGTCACCATCGCGCCAATCGGAACACCCTTCCTCAACTTAAAATTTGCTATCGCCTTTTTAGCACGAGTCACGGCACTTGCCTGACCGGTGATAACGGATAGCTCCTGCCTTACCTTATCCAGAAGCTTTGCATCGAGCACAATATCTTTGCCAGAGGAGCTTACGACGATCTTCTCAAGTCGGGGAACCCTCATTATACTCGTGTAACTAAACTCCTTCACTAGCTGAGGAACTATCTCTTTTTTATATTTTTCCAGAAGCCTCGCCACTTTTTCTCCATTATCCCTTATCAATTAATTCCTTACATTTTCGGCAAACCCTGACCTTGGACCCATCCCCCAATATCTTAGAGGTTGTACGAACCCCCCTTTTACACTTTGGACACAAAAGGAGCACATTCGAGTAATGTATAGACCCCTCCTTTTCCACTATGCCACCCTGGGGAAGGGACTTTGTCGGCCTTGAATGCCTCTTAACTAAATTCAGCTTTTCAATCAAAACAGAATTTTCTTCACAAAGAACCTTTAAAATTTTCCCTGTTTTGCCTCTATGTTTCCCGCTCCTTATCTCTACCATATCCCCTTTTTTGATAGACAAACTCATACTTCACCCTCTCCTACAAAACTTCAGGGGCTAAAGAGATAATTTTCATAAACCCTCTACTTCGCAACTCTCTCGCAACGGGACCAAATATGCGGGTACCAATAGGTTCAAGTGCGTTATCTAATAGTACCGCAGAATTATCATCAAACCTGATTGCGGATCCATCAGGCCTTCGAACCTCTTTCCTTGTTCTTACAATAACAGCCTTTAACACTGAGCTCTTCTTCACCTTCGCGGTCGGTAACGCCTCCTTAACTGTGACAACAATAACGTCACCAATGGAACCATATCGACGATAAGAACCCCCCATTACTTTTATGCACTTAACCAGCTTGGCACCGGTATTATCTGCAACCTGTAACTCTGTCTGTTCCTGAATCATGTCTGTTTACCCATTATCTCTCTAAGTTTCCAGCGTTTCTTTGAGCTGATTGGTTTCGACTCCATAAGTCTTACCTTGTCTCCAGCCTTTGCTTTATTCTCTTCATCATGGGCAAAGAATTTTTTTCTTTTCCATAAAAACTTACCATAAACCGGATGTTTGACATGTCTGCGGACTTCAACGATCACGGTCTTATCCATAGAATCGCTTACAACAACTCCAAGCAATTCCTTGCGATGTCCCTTTCTTTTATTTTTGGAATCGTCATTCATTTTTATCACTCTCCTGCAAGAACTTTTCACGCAAAATAGTCAGTACCCTCGCAACATCACGCTTCACTTCCTTTATCTTCTGTGGGTTCTCAAGTCCACCGGTTGCCTTTTGTAAATAAAGGGCTTCAAGCTCTTTGCGCATGTCCGCAACCCTGTTTTGTAAAGCCGCTTGCTCATCCTTTCGTATTTCGGAAGCCTTCATCCCTACATCCTCTCAAATACTCTAAAGCGTGATTTTACGGAAAGCTTATGCTTAGCCAAAGTAAGCGCCTCCTTGGCGGAAACCCGGTCCACACCACCCATCTCAAATAGCATACTCCCCGGCTTTACAATCGCCACATAAAACTCCGGTGCCCCCTTTCCCCCACCCATCCTAGTTTCCGCTGGCTTTTTGGTTACAGGTTTCTGGGGAAAGATTCTAACCCAGACCTTTCCACCCCTCTTGATAAATCTGGTCATAGCAACGCGCGCGGCCTCTATCTGCCTGGAGGTTATGCGCCCCCTTTCAATGGCCTGGAGTCCATATTCACCAAAACTAATCTCGCTCCCACGCAAAGCGGTTCCGCGATTACGCCCCTTTTGCTGTTTTCTCCATTTTATTTTCTTCGGAGCTAACACCTTTTATGCTCCTACACTCTGCATTGCAGTGGTCTCTTCAACCGGCACTTTTAAAATTTCACCCTTATAAATCCACACCTTAACGCCAATCAGACCATATGTTGTTAAGGCTTCCGCAAAACCGAAATCAACATCCGCCCTTAAGGTATGTAATGGAACAGATCCCTCACTATACCACTCAGTGCGTGCTATCTCGGACCCACCAAGCCTTCCCGCGCACATGATCTTCACACCCTTGGCACCAAATTTAAAAGCCATGGTTAAGGCTTTTTTCATTGCTCTTCTAAAAGCAATCCTTCTTTCAAGTTGAAGCGCGATATTTTCCGCAACCAATTGTGCATCTATTTCAGGACGTCGAACCTCAACAATATCCAAAAATACCTCTTTATCAGTCTGCTTTTGGATCTTATTTTTTAGTTCTTCAATCCCGGCACCCTTTTTCCCAATAACCAATCCGGGCCTTGCGGTCCGGATAATAATCTTTAACTTTGTTGATGCTCTCTCAAACTCTATCTTTGAAACACCTGCTGAATAGAGCTCTTTTTTAATAAATTTTCTGAGCTTTAAATCTTCATGGAGCCATTTTGAAAAATCTTTATCAGCAAACCAGCGAGACTGCCATGTTCTAATAACTCCTAATCTAAACCCAAACGGGTGGGTCTTTTGTCCCAATGTCTTCTCCTACTTCTCTTCTAAAACCACGGTAAGGTGGCTAGTATGTTTTAAAACCCTGTTGGCTCTGCCCATTGCTCTTGGCAGCCACCTCTTAATCAGTGGCCCACCATCTACCATAATTCTCTTGATATATAATGTATCGATATCAATCTGCTTAGTTTGCTCAGCATTTGCAACGGCCGACTTAATACTCTTTGAAATCAGCCTCGCCCCCTTTTTATTCGTAAAACGCAATATCTCTATCGCGTTATTCACCATCTTTCCGCGAACAAGATCAGCAACCAACCGCATTCTGCGTGGCGATATCTGCAAATATCTTGTCTTCGCACAAGCCTCCATAAGCTTAAGCCTTTCCTCCGGCTGCGGGAGCGGGTGCGGGTGCGGCAGCAGGTGCAGGCGCTGCTCCTTCTGTGGCTACCTTCTTTTCAGTTCCGGTATGCCCGTGGAATGTTCTGGTCATCGCAAATTCACCGAGTTTGTGACCAACCATATTTTCAGTAACAAAAACAGGCGTAAATTTCCTCCCGTCGTGTACAGCAATTGTTAATCCAACAAAATCCGGGGTTACGGTAGAACGTCTGGACCAGGTTTTTATAACCTTCCGATCTCCAGAGGATTGTGCCTTGTCCACCTTCTTTTGCAGATGCGTGTCAACAAATGGACCCTTTTTTATAGAACGTGCCATAGATTCCCTGCTACTTCTTCTTATGAATAATAAATTTATTAGTTCGTTTATTGTTTCTTGTTTTTTTCCCTTTTGCCAATAATCCTGTTGGACTACATGGATGCCTTCCGCCGGAGGTTTTCCCTTCTCCACCACCCATGGGATGATCGACTGGATTTTTACTTACTCCACGATTGTGCGGTCTAATACCTAACCATCTCGATCTTCCTGCCTTACCTATAACAAGATTCTCATGTTCCAGATTTCCAACCTGCCCAATAGTTGCGTAGCATATTTCAGGAACAAGCCTTACCTCACTAGATGGCATCCTGATCTGCGCATATCCATTCTCCCTTGCAAGCAACTGCCCTTGTCCACCGGCGCTTCTTATCAGTTGCCCACCCTTACCAGGACGAGCCTCAACATTATGAATCATTGTTCCAACCGGGATATTTGTAAGTGGCAATGCATTACCGGTTCGGATCTCGGCGCGCGGTGAGGTTACAACCTCATCCCCTATAGATAACCCGTCTGGAGCCAATATATATCTTCGTTCCCCATCCCTGTAACACAGAAGAGCTAGCCTCGCGGTACGATTCGGATCATATTCCAGGGCTTCAACTATGGCAGGTACATTTATTTTATTTCGTTTAAAATCCACAAATCTATAAAGCTGTTTATTAAATTTTCCTATGTTTATATTGGTCTCTCTCCCCTGGTTATTTCTTCCACGGGCAGAATACAATTTCCCGACGAGTTTCTTTTCCGGATGTTTTTTGGTTAGCTCTGAATAATCCGATGTAGTCAAGAATCGACGCGCAGCTGACGTTGGGTTGTAGTCTTTCAATGCCATAGCTTAAACACCTTTAACCAGTTCTATAGATTCACCCTCTCGAATCGTAACGAATGCCTTTTTCCTGTTTTGTAATCGTCCCACGTTCACCCCAACGCGCTTAAATTTTCCATGAGAAATTGATGTGCGCACATCTTCAACATGAACCTTAAAAATCCTTTCAATATTTTTCTTAATCTCCGGTTTGGTTGCTCCCGCGTCTACCTCAAAAACATACGTGTTAAAAACATTAAGTCCGGTATTTTTCTCTGTAAGCAGTGGATGACGAATAGTCCTGATCATTCTACCCCCCCCCTGCCTCTAACGATGATTGCCTCAATTGCTCCTTTCGTGGCGAGCACATCATCGTGGAGAATAATATCGTATGGATTCAAACCTTCTACGGAAAGATATCTAAATTTTTCCAGATTCTTCGCCGCTCTTCGAAGCTGATCGTTTTTATTATCTAGAATAAGGGCATTCTCAAGCTTAAAAGAATTTAAGACAGGGGTCAGGGATCTTGTTTTGCCATCTTTTATCTCCAGTTTGTCGACGATATGAAACTTTTCCCTCTTTAATCTGTCGGACAAGAGGGCGGAAATAGCCCCCCATTTTTTCTTTTTAGATATCGGATAATAGTAATCGCGAGGCTTTGGCCCAAAAGCGACCCCACCACCAACCATCAGGGAGGATCTGCTCGATCCCTGCCTGGCGTTACCAGTTCCTTTCTGTCTAAATGGTTTCTTTCCACCACCCCTAACATCACCTTTAACCTTGGTTGAATGTGTTCCAGACCTTCTTGAAGCCAACTGCTGACGAATAACCTCGTGAACAAGGGTCTTCTTTATGGGCACAGAAAATACCGATTCCGGCAAATCAATTTCTGAAACCTTTTTATGCACCTGGCTATAAATTGTGGCTGAAACCGCAGCCATTTTTAATTTCCCTTCAATGGAGCGTTCAAAAATTGGCAATTTTTAGGAACCACGAATGAGAAAACCGGAGTGTACTAAAGAAGTACATGAGGATTTTCGAACAAGTGGTGACAACAAAATTGTCATTTTTCAACGCTCCAACTTTATAATTTAATTTCTACGTCTACGCCTGCCGACAGATCCAGCTTCATCAATGAATCAACCGTCTGTTGAGTCGGTTCTAAAATATCGAGTAGACGTTTATGCGTCCTAATTTCGAACTGCTCGCGCGATTTTTTATCAACGTGAGGAGAACGAAGCACTGTATATCGATTTATATCGGTCGGCAAGGGTATAGGACCCGCAACCTTAGCACCAGTTCTATAAGCAGTCTCTACAATCTCTTTTGTTGACTGATCAAGAACCTTGTGATCAAAGGCCTTCATTCTAATTCTAATTTTCTGTTGATCCATAATTTACTCCACAATCTCTGTTACAACACCGGCACCCACGGTTCTGCCACCCTCTCTTACCGCGAACCTTAACTCCTTCTCCATCGCAATCGGGGTTATCAACTCCGCGTCTATCTTCACATCATCTCCAGGCATTATCATCTCCACATCCTTTGGTAAATTTACTATCCCCGTCACATCAGTCGTTCTGAAATAAAACTGCGGCCTGTAACCATTAAAGAACGGTGTGTGCCTTCCACCCTCCTCCTTCGTCAGTATATAAACCTGCGCCTTAAACTTCTTGTGCGGTGTTATTGACCCGGGGGCCGCCAATACCTGACCCCTCTCAACCTCTTCCCTCTTCGTCCCTCTAAGCAGCGCTCCAAGGTTATCTCCAGCTACACCCTCATCCAATAGCTTCCTGAACATCTCTACCCCGGTTACCGTCGTCTTCGCCGTCGGCCTGATCCCCACTATCTCTACCTCATCCCCTACCTTTACCTTCCCTCTCTCCACTCTACCGGTTACAACCGTTCCCCTTCCGCTGATTGAAAACACATCCTCTATCGCCATCAAAAATGGCTTCGATATCTCTCTCTTTGGCTCAGGGATATAATTATCCACACTATCCATCAACTTCACTATTGCTTCACGTCCCAGTTCCCCTGTGTCACCCTCCAATGCCTTGAGCGCGCTCCCACGGATTATCGGAATCTTGTCCCCGGGAAACTCATACTGATTAAGCAGCTCCCTTACCTCCAGCTCAACCAGATCCAGCAACTCAGGATCATCCACCGCATCGCACTTGTTTAAAAACACAACTATCGCAGGCACTCCTACCTGGCGCGCCAGCAAAATATGTTCCCTCGTCTGCGGCATCGGTCCATCGGTTGCGCTCACTACCAGAATTGCTCCATCCATCTGCGCCGCTCCGGTTATCATATTCTTTACGTAGTCCGCGTGACCCGGACAATCGACGTGGGCATAGTGCCTCTTGGCCGTCTCATACTCAACGTGCGATGTCGAAATCGTTATCCCTCGCTCCTTCTCCTCCGGCGCCTTATCGATCTGATCGAATGGAATAAACGTCGCTCCACCCTGCTCCGCCAGCACCTTGGTTATTGCCGCCGTCAATGTTG
>MGRR01000010.1:10200-10455 GCA_001798265.1 Deltaproteobacteria bacterium RIFCSPHIGHO2_12_FULL_43_9 | reverse complement strand
CGATATAAAAGAGCAGGATGTTTATCTTGGTGAAATTCCACTTATGACCGAAACGGGATCATTTATTATCAATGGCACGGAGCGTGTGGTTGTCAGCCAGCTGCATAGATCACCTGGTGTTTTCTTCGATCATGATCAGGGGAAAACCCATTCGAGCGGGAAATTATTATATTCCGCGAGAATAATTCCCTATAGAGGTTCCTGGATAGATTTTGAATTTGATCATAAAGACTTGATTTATGTTAGGATCGATCG
>MGRR01000010.1:8069-10120 GCA_001798265.1 Deltaproteobacteria bacterium RIFCSPHIGHO2_12_FULL_43_9 | reverse complement strand
GAGGGACTTCGGGCATCTGTCGATATTAAACATCCGAAAACAAAAAAGGTGGTTATTAAGAAGAATCGAAAATTGACAGCAAAGGTTATCGATGAACTCAAGAAGTCAGGTGTGACTCATCTGGAGATCACCGAGCAGGAACTGATTGGAAAGGTATCCGCGACAGATTTAGCTCATCCTAAAACAGGAGAATTACTTTTAGAAGTAAATGAAAGGATTACGCCTGATAAGATAGAAAAGATAATTGCCTCCGGCGTTAAGACCTTCGATATATTATATATTGACAATCTCAATGTCGGCCCCTATCTGAGTGACACTTTAGTTACGGATAAGGTTCAAACACAGGATGAAGCGATGATAGAGATCTATCGTCGCTTAAGACCTGGAGATCCACCAACGCTGGATACCGCAAGAAACTTTTTTGAAAATCTATTCTTCAATCCGGCCAGATATGACCTCTCAAAGGTTGGTAGGCTTAAACTCAATCATAAATTCGATCTGGATACCCCGCTTGATATGGCCGTTCTTACAAAGAAGGACGTAATGGAGGTTGTCAGATATTTGATCGATCTCAAGAATGGCAAAGGTAGGATTGATGACATCGATCATCTTGGGAATCGTCGGGTTCGTTGCGTTGGTGAACTTCTTGAGAATCAGTACAGGATCGGTTTGGTGCGTATGGAGAGGGCGATCAAGGAGAGAATGAGCCTTCAGGATGTAGAGACCCTTATGCCGCATGATTTAATCAACGCGAAACCCATCTCCGCCGTTGTAAAGGAATTCTTTGGCTCAAGTCAGCTCTCACAGTTCATGGATCAGACTAATCCTCTATCCGAGGTTACTCATAAAAGACGTTTGAGTGCGTTAGGTCCTGGGGGATTAACCAGGGATAGGGCTGGGTTTGAGGTACGTGACGTCCATTCAACCCATTATGGACGTATATGTCCAATCGAAACACCAGAGGGCCCAAACATCGGTCTAATATCATCGCTAACTACATACGCTCGTGTAAATCCGTATGGATTTATTGAGACCCCGTATCGGGAGGTTAAGGAAGGGAGGGTGAGTGACAGGGTTGAGTACTTGTCGGCGCTGCAGGAAGAGAAACATGCGATCGCGCAGGCGAATGCTCCGCTAACAAATAAAAAAGAATTTGAAAATGAAACAGTTTCTGCGAGACGTCGTGGTGAATTCCAGATCGTTCCTTCGACTGAGGTTGATTTAATGGATGTCTCTCCGGAACAGCTTGTAAGTGTTGCTGCCGCATTAATTCCATTTTTACAAAACGATGACGCTAATCGTGCTCTTATGGGAAGTAATATGCAAAGGCAGGCGGTACCTCTGTTAAAGGCTAAAGCTCCGCTGGTTGGGACCGGTATGGAAGCGGTTGTAGCGCGGGATTCCGGTGTAACGGTTGTCGCTAAGAAGGATGGCATTGTTGAACACGTGGATGCGAATAGGGTTGTTGTCAGGTCGAAGAAGGTTTCTGCATCGGGGGCCCCAGAGGTTGAAATATACCATTTGATAAAATACAGGCAGTCAAACCAAAATACTTGTATTAATCAGATACCCATTGTCCGGAGGGGTGATGAGGTAAAGGCTGGACAGGTGTTGGCTGATGGTCCGGCCACAGAACTTGGTGAATTGGCGCTTGGACAGAATGTCCTGGTCGCGTTTATGCCTTGGGGTGGATACAATTTTGAGGATTCAATTCTCGTTAGTGAAAGGTTTATGCGGGAAGATATATTTACGAGTATTCACATTGAGAGCTTTGAGTGTATTGCCAGAGATACAAAATTAGGGAAAGAGGAGATTACCCGGGATATTCCAAATGTTGGTGAAGAGGCGCTTCGCAATCTGGATGAAAGTGGAATTATTAGAATCGGGGCGGAGGTAAAACCGAGCGATATTTTAGTTGGCAAGGTTACGCCGAAGGGCGAGACTCAACTTTCTCCGGAAGAGAAGCTACTTCGGGCAATTTTTGGAGAAAAAGCCGGAGACGTGCGCGATACATCTCTTCGTGTTCCATCTGGTGTTGTCGGAACTATTAT
>MGRR01000010.1:0-8004 GCA_001798265.1 Deltaproteobacteria bacterium RIFCSPHIGHO2_12_FULL_43_9 | reverse complement strand
AGGAGATAAATCGACTTTTAAAAGATCAGGCAGCGGAAATTAATATAATAAAAAGAACCGCAATGGACAGACTCTCTTCTTTGATAACAGGCGCAACTACAACGGGAAAGCTTTTAAGTGAAGATGGAAACGAGGTTTTGCTCAAAAAAGGGGATAAGATAACCTCGGAGATTATTGGTTCAATTCCCTTTGATCTGGTTGCACATATTCCGCTTGAAACAAAATTAGAACAGGATGTCAGTCAGATTGTAAAAACAATTAATGACCAGATCGATGTTGTTAAGATGTTATTCCAGGAAAGGATACATAAACTTAAGCAGGGGGATGAGCTTCCGCCGGGTGTTATCAAGATGGTGAAGGTCTATGTTGCGATTAAGCGAAAGCTTCAGGTTGGGGATAAAATGGCGGGTCGCCACGGGAATAAAGGGGTTGTTTCGCGGGCCCTCCCGATAGAAGACATGCCATATCTCGCGGATGGTACTGCGGTTGACATAGTTTTAAATCCGCTTGGTGTTCCTTCCCGTATGAACGTGGGACAAATACTTGAGACACATTTGGGGTGGGCTGCCAAAGGTATTGGAGAGCAGATCAATTCTTTGTTGTCGCAATGGAGACCGGATGAACTTAAAAAGTACATAAAGAAGGTTTATTCTTCCACGGTTATAGATAAATTAATCGATAATGCGAGTGAAAAAGAGTTGAAAACAATTGCCTATAATTTACGAGGTGGTGTCCACGTTTCCACACCGGTTTTTGACGGGGCTTCTGAGTCTGAGATCCGTGATTTTTTGACCATTGCCGAATTGCCAACAAAAGGACAGGCAACCCTTTTTGACGGAAGATCTGGCGAGGCATTTGATCATGACGTCACAGTTGGCCAGATATATATGATGAAGCTGCATCATCTTGTTGAAGACAAAATCCACGCTAGATCAATTGGACCATATTCGCTGGTTACGCAACAGCCTCTTGGAGGTAAAGCGCAATTTGGTGGTCAAAGGTTGGGAGAGATGGAGGTATGGGCACTTGAGGCTTATGGTGCCGCGTATGCCCTTCAGGAATTCCTCACGGTTAAATCTGATGATGTTATAGGCCGTACAAGAATTTATGAATCGATTGTTAAGGGTGAAAATATTCTTGAACCGGGCTTGCCGGAATCCTTTAATGTTCTGATTAAAGAGCTTCAGGCTTTATCCCTGGATATAAGATTAGTTGAGTCACCTACTGAATAGAGGAGATAGTACTTTGAGAGATAGTTTGAGTTTTTTTGAAAAACCGAGAAATCCTCTGTATGTTAAAGCTATCAAAATTGGTCTGGCTTCGCCTGAAAAAATTCGTGAATGGTCTCATGGTGAGGTTAAAAAACCAGAAACCATTAATTATAGGACATTCAAGCCAGAAAGGGATGGCCTGTTTTGCGCGAAGATATTTGGTCCGGTCAAGGATTACGAATGTAATTGCGGAAAATATAAACGTATGAAACACCGCGGAGTGGTGTGTGAAAAATGTGGTGTTGAGGTTATTCAATCAAAGGTAAGAAGAGACAGAATGGGGCACATTGAGCTAGCAACACCGGTGGCTCACATATGGTTTCTTAGATCACTTCCAAGCAGGATAGCGACGATTCTTGATCTTACCCTTAAAGATGTTGAACGAGTTTTATATTGTGAAGCATATATTGTTACCGATCCGGGGGAGACAGAGCTACATAAGGGTGAAATATTAAGTGAGGAGCGCTACCACCAGAGTTTAAAACAATATGGACCAGATTTTACGGCCTTAATGGGAGGCGAGGCGATTCGTGATCTGTTGAGGCAGATCGATCTGGAGGACGTTGCAGCGTTACTGCGTGACCAGATGAAAGCCTCATCATCAGAGGCCGTCAGAAGAAAATTGGCAAAAAGATTAAAGGTTATTGAGGCATTTAGAGATTCCGGGAATCGTCCGGAATGGATGATGCTAGAGGCTGTACCGGTAATTCCACCTGATTTACGTCCACTTGTGCCACTTGATGGTGGAAGGTTTGCTACCTCCGATCTGAACGATCTCTACAGGCGGGTTATCAATAGAAATAACAGACTAAAGAGACTACAGGAGCTTAATGCCCCTGAAATAATAATCAGAAATGAAAAAAGAATGTTACAGGAATCCGTTGATGCCCTCTTTGACAATGGAAGAAGAGGTAAAACATTTACAGGACCGAATAAGCGGCCGCTGAGATCCATAAGTGACATGATAAAAGGTAAGCAGGGGAGGTTTCGGCAGAATCTTCTTGGTAAACGGGTCGACTATTCCGGACGTTCGGTAATAGTAGTCGGACCAGAGTTAAAACTACATCAATGTGGTCTGCCAAAACAGATGGCATTAGAGCTCTTTAAGCCATTTATTTACAATAAACTTGAAGAACGCGCTTTTGCTACGACGATCAAGGCAGCAAAGAGGCTTGTTGAGATTGGGTCGCCTGAGGTCTGGGATATTTTAGAAGAGGTAACTAGAGAGCATCCGGTAATGCTGAATCGTGCCCCCACACTTCATAGACTGGGTATACAGGCATTTGAACCGGTTTTGATAGAGGGGAAGGCAATTCAGCTGCACCCATTGGTTTGTCAGGCATATAATGCCGACTTCGATGGAGACCAGATGGCGGTTCACGTCCCCTTATCCATTGAAGCACAGGTTGAGTCGCGCGTGCTTATGATGTCTACCAACAACATTCTTTCCCCCGCGCATGGAAAACCGATTATTGTTCCAACACAGGATATAGTTTTGGGCCTGTATTATTTAACGAGGGTAAGGGCCTTTGCGAAAGGCGAGGGAAGAATTTTTTCTTCTCCGAGTGAGGTTCTGTATGCCCTTGAAACAGGGGGTGTGGATCTTCACGCGGACATAAAGATAAAACTGGATAATAATCTTGTTGAGACCACTGTTGGCAGGGTCTTACTACGGGAGATTGTTCCAAGAGAAATCCCGTTTTCAAGCTACAATATGGTTATGGATAAGAAGGCTCTGGCCGATCTGGTGGATGATTGTTACAGGAGATGCGGGACAAAGGCCACGGTCCTTTTAGCCGACAATCTCAGGACGTTAGGATTCAGATACGCAACTAAGGCCGGAATATCAATTTGCATGCATGATATGAAAATTCCGGTTTCCAAGAATGCAATTATTGAAAAAGCCCAGGTTTTGGTCAGGGAAATAGATGAGCAGTATGCTGAGGGGCTTATAACCCATGGTGAACGATATAATAAGGTTATAGACATCTGGGCACAGGCTACAGAAGATGTTGCCTCCGCAATGTTTGAGGATATATCCAAAGACACCGTGTTGGATAATAAGGGTAAATCCCGGGAAATTCCAAGTTTCAATTCAATCTATATGATGGCTGATAGTGGGGCTAGGGGAAGTGCTGCGCAAATTCGCCAACTTGCGGCAATGCGTGGACTGATGGCGAAACCAAGTGGAGAGATTATTGAAACCCCTATTACTGCGAATTTTCGTGAAGGTCTCTCCGTTTTGCAATACTTCATATCTACGCACGGCGCCCGGAAGGGTTTGGCGGATACGGCATTAAAGACAGCCAACTCCGGATATTTAACCAGAAGATTGGTTGATGTTGCTCAAGATGCAATAATTACAATTGAAGATTGTGGAACACTGGACGGGATCGAGGTTTCATCTTTGGTTGAAGGAGGTGAGATTATACAACCGCTGGGTGAAAGATTGTTGGGTCGAATTGCTCTCGACGATATACGTGATCCCGTAACGGATGAGATTCTCATTCAAGCCAATGCCGATATTGATGAAGAGAAGGTACAAATAATTGAAGAGGCCGGGATTGAAACAGTTTTAATACGCTCTGTTCTTACCTGCCAGAGTGCCCGAGGGATATGCATGCGTTGTTACGGGAGGGATCTCGCAAGGGGTAAGCTTGTAAATATTGGGGAGACCGTTGGGGTCATTGCCGCTCAATCCATAGGTGAGCCCGGTACACAGCTTACCATGAGGACCTTCCATATTGGTGGTACAGCGAGCAGAAGGGTTGAGCAGAGTACATTGGAGTCCCGTCATAAAGGGATAGTGAAATTACATAACACGAGATTAGTCATCAACTCTGAGGGGCAGCAGACAGTAATGACCAGGAATGGTTCGTTGGCTATTCTTGATGAGACTGGGAGAGAAAGAGAGAGGTATCATCTGACGTATGGGGCCCGGCTTTTAGTCAAAGACAAAAAAGGTATCGAATCTAATACACTTATCGCGGAATGGGATCCATATATGAATCCCATTATTACCGAAATCGGAGGGATCGTTTCATATTCCGACATTATTGATGGTGTCACAATGTCTGAACAGCTTGATGAGGTGACAGGTCTTACGCAAAGGGTATTGATTGAACCGAAGGATCCGGATGCGCGGCCTGGATTGGTTGTCGAATCAAAGGAGAGGAAAGAGCCTGCCCGTTATCTTCTGCCGGTTGGTGCGATTCTTGTCGGACACGAGGGGCAAAGCGTTGAGCCGGGCGATGTTATCGCCAAAATACCCAGAGAAACCACAAAAACCAAGGATATAACAGGTGGCTTGCCGAGGGTAGCTGAACTCTTTGAGGCCAGAAAACCGAAAGAGGCCGCAATTATTACCGAGATAGACGGTGTTGTATCCTTTGGAAAAGATACCAAGGGTAAGAGGAAGGTGGTTGTTACTCCCGAGGTTGGTGAGCCAATGGAATATCTGATTCCCAAAGGAAAGCATATTGCCGTCCACGAGGGTGATTTCCTTCGTGCCGGAGAGCCAATTATGGATGGTGCGGTTAATCCACATGATATCCTGCGTGTTCTTGGGGAGCGGGCCCTGGCGCAATATCTTGTTGATGAGGTTCAGGAGGTTTATCGTCTACAGGGTGTCAAGATCCACGATAAGCATATAGAGGTAATCGTTCGTCAGATGTTAAGACGCGTAAAAATTAAAGAGGTTGGGGATACACTCTTCCTGGTTGGAGAGCATGTTGATAAACGTATATTCCAGACTGAGAATGAAAAGGTAACGACGGAGGGTGGGAATCCGGCTATGGCTGAACCACTTCTTTTAGGTATCACCAAGGGTTCTCTCTCTACAGAGAGTTTTATTTCTGCGTCATCATTCCAGGAAACCACGAAGGTTTTGACTGAGGCAGCAATACAAGCAAGAACCGATAACCTTTATGGATTAAAAGAGAATGTTATCATGGGACGCTTAATTCCAGCCGGGACAGGACTTCCACGGTATATAAGGACTGGAATTGCGGTTGAAGGAGAGGCTGAAGTCTCTGAGGTTCAGGCAACTGAAGCCCAGCAGTCGGTTGTTAATCGTTGACACCCCTGAAAGCCTTTGATAACTCATTGTTTTTCGTACTTTTGGAGTTGCATTAAATGCCGACGATTAATCAGCTGGTGCGTCATGGAAGAGTGCAGGTAAAGGCTAAAACATCCTCTCCCGCGCTAACCGGGTGTCCACAAAAACGTGGAGTGTGCGTGAGGGTCTACACGACCACCCCCAAAAAACCCAATTCTGCTTTAAGAAAGGTCGCCAGGGTGCGCCTGACAAATGGCTATGAGGTGACATCTTATATTCCAGGCATCGGACACAATCTTCAGGAGCACTCTGTTGTTTTAATCAGAGGGGGGAGGGTTAAAGATCTTCCCGGGGTAAGGTACCACATTATACGTGGAGTAATTGATTCTGTTGGCGTTGAAAACAGAAAAAAGAGTCGGTCCAAATATGGAACTAAACGGCCTAAATAGGGAGAAGAGATATGCCGCGTAAAGGTCCTGTTTCGCAACGGGAAGTTATACCTGATCCGGTTTACCGGGATGTTGGAGTTTCTCGTTTTATCAAGCATCTTATGCAACAGGGAAAAAAGAGTGTTGCGGAGAATATTCTTTATAGATCGCTTGATATAATTAAGGGTAAGAGCGGTAAAGATCCAATGCCTGTGTTTAAAAGGGCCCTAGATAATGTAAAGCCGCTGTTAGAGGTAAAATCGAGGCGTGTCGGTGGTTCCAATTATCAGGTGCCGGTTGAGGTTCGTCCTGAAAGAAGATCGTCGTTAGCGATGAGATGGATAATAGAGAGTTCCCTTGACCGGTCCGGCAAAACGATGTTTGAAAAACTGGCGTATGAAATAATTGATGCAAGCAACAATATTGGCGGTGCCATCAAGAAAAAAGAAGATGTTCATCGTATGGCAGAAGCGAATAAGGCTTTTGCGCATTATCGTTGGTGACTGAACCGTGAGTGACAAGATCGATTTAAATAAGACTAGAAATATTGGCATAATGGCGCATATCGATGCCGGGAAGACCACCGCGACTGAGCGTATCCTTTATTACACCGGCAAAACCCACAAGATTGGTGAGGTGCATGAAGGCACAGCTGTTATGGACTGGATGCCTCAGGAGCAGGAGCGGGGAATCACAATTACATCGGCCGCGACTACATGTTTTTGGAGAGATCACAGAATAAATATCATTGATACACCTGGACACGTTGATTTTACCATCGAGGTTGAAAGATCTCTGCGGGTTCTTGATGGAGCGGTGGCAATTTTTGATGGGGTTGCTGGTGTGGAACCACAGTCTGAAACAGTCTGGAGACAGGCTGATCGGTACAATGTTCCACGAATCTGTTTTGCAAACAAAATGGATCGAACAGGCGCTGATTTCTTCAGATGCGTTGAGATGATTATTAGTCGCCTTGGCGCTAAACCCCTCGTTATCCAACTCCCGTGGGGTTTGGAAGATAAACACATTGGAGTTATAGATCTTATTCGTATGAAGGCTCTTCGTTGGCACACAGAAGAGCTGGGTGCAAAATTCGATGTTGTTGATATTCCAGAAGAAATGAAGGCTGTCGCGCAGGAGTGGCGTGATAAACTCGTGGAAGGAGTTGCCGAAGAAGACGAAGATCTGATGCCCAAATATTTAGATGGAAAACCAATTAGCGAGGCTGAATTAATAAAAGGGATCAGAAAGGCAACGATTGCGATTAAAGCAACACCGGTTCTTTGCGGAGCCGCCTTTAAAAACAAGGGTGTTCAACCACTGCTGGATGCGGTTATCGATTTCCTTCCCTCTCCTCTCGATCTTCCACCCCTCCAGGCGCTGGATCCAGATAATCCGGAAGACAAATCCAAGAGTATTACAATAACACCAGATCCGGATGGGAAATTTGCCGCAATAGCCTTTAAGATTGCAACCGATCCATTTGTTGGTCAGCTAACATTTTTCAGGGTCTATTCCGGCAAACTCGATTCCGGATCTTATATTTTCAACCCTCGTCAGGGCAAAAGAGAACGCATAGGCCGTCTTGTCAGGATGCATGCGAACCATAGAGAAGAGATTAAATCTATTGAGGCTGGTGATATTGCCGCGGCGGTTGGATTAAAATCGACATATACGGGAGACACGCTTTGTGACGAGGATCATCCATTATTATTGGAGGCAATGACATTCCCCCAGCCTGTTATCTCTGTTGCCATTGAGCCAAAAACAAAAGCAGACCAGGAAAAGCTGGGACTTTCTTTACAAAAATTGATGGTGGAAGATCCATCATTTAAAGCGCATTCAGACCATGAGACCGGTCAGACGATTATAAGCGGCATGGGAGAACTCCATTTGGAAATCATAGTTGACAGAATGATGCGGGAATTCAAGGTCGAAGCAACGGTTGGAAAACCGCAGGTTGCGTATCGCGAAACAATTACTAAGAGTGTTGAATCGGAAGGTAAATTTATTCGTCAGACAGGTGGTCGCGGGCAATATGGGCACGTAATTCTTGAAATTGCCCCGCAGGAAGCGGGAAAAGGCTATCTATTTGAAAACAAGATTGTTGGTGGAGCTATTCCAAGGGAATATATTCCGGCGGTGGATAAAGGAATTCAGGAGGCATTATCTTCAGGTGTTCTGGCAGGATACCCAATGGTTGATTTAAGGGTTGCTCTTATTGACGGAATATATTCCCTTGGAATAG
>MGRR01000009.1 GCA_001798265.1 Deltaproteobacteria bacterium RIFCSPHIGHO2_12_FULL_43_9 | reverse complement strand
AGATCCTTCGCTTCGCTCAGGATGACGAAAGAGATCCTTCGCTTCACTCAGGATGACGAAAGAGATCCTTCGCTTCACTCAGGATGACGAAAGTCGTCATTGCGAGCGCAGCGAAGCAATCTCTCGCTAAGATTGCTTCGTCGCCTTCGGCTTCTCGCAACGACGGAGATGCTCAGGATGACGCACCTTCGGCTCGCAATGACGAACAGGTGCTGTTTATAGCGGTTTTCCTTTTGCATCTCAAGGAGGGATTAAGACCTTTTACGTAAAATTTCCATCACTTCTTTGTCACTTACCTGACGAAAGTCATCGAAAAAGGCGCCTACAGCGCCAAAATATAATGGGGTTTCCAGACAGATGACTTCATCTGCTATTTTTTGAATTTTTACAATAGTATCAGGTGGTGCAACCGCCACGGCAACCACAATCTTTTTCGGTTTTTGTTCCCTGATTCCATGAATAGCGGCAATCATCGTAGAACCTGTGGCGATGCCGTCGTCAATAATGATCACGATCCGACCTGTGGGATTAATTGCTTCTCTGACCTCAGTGTAAAATCTCCTTCTATCCTTTAACATCGAAAGTTGAGCCTTTGCCTCATCATCCAAATACTCTTTGGATAATCCAAGCAGTGTTACCCCTTCGCCTAAGTAAATGTGGCCATACTCATCCACCGACCCGACGGCATATTCTGGATTTCCAGGGGCACCAAGCTTATGAACCAACACAACATCGATTTCACCACCGATTCGATCAGCAATAATTTGAGCCATGGGAACCGCGCCACGTGGAATGGCCAAAATCAGCGGGTTTTTCTCCTTATACTCTTCCAGTAATTTAGCTAACCTTTTGGCAGCCTCTTCCCTGTTTACAAACGGCATCTTCACCTCCAACCGTACAATTTTCGACCGAACCGTCCAATTTTGGACCCCCCTACCGCCAAATTCCCTAATGATTTCAATGGCACGTAAAGTGCATTTGTATCAGTTCATTGGGAAATATTTGGGGCATAGTTTATGGTCCGAAGACCAAAGTCAAAATATTATTATACTGATGAGGAATTGTATGCAATTAAGAAAAAATGGCTGGAAAATAAACAGCACATTGATAACTCACTACCACATTTTTACTATTATGATAGGGACAAGAAGTATGAAATACATCTAAATAATAAAAATTTACAAATGCTTTTTCGTTGGGCATCTTATTTGCGTGAAGGCGTAGTTGAAAACGACGTTTATTTATACCCAGATGAATTAAAATTAGTTACTAAAGTATATGAGGAGATTATAAAAAATGGCTATTATAATAAATCAAAAGAAGAAGAGAAAAGAATTCGCTCATGGCTTGGAAAAGCTGTTAAAAGGCAATCCTATATCCACTATAAAATCTGGAAGAAAAGATAAGTATACTACTGTAATTGATGGGGAAGTCATAAGAATGGCACCCGATTTAGTAAATTTAACTGACATTGATGAAAACGATCCTCACCTCAGGCAATGGATTCTCGAGACAGAAGCAAACTGGAGAAAAAGAAGCTCTCACAGAACCAGCGAAGAGGCCCAGTCAATAATTGATAAAAAATTATTAGAAATCAAAAATTTACGGCGATGAAAATTACAGCCATTCAATTATTATTATCTCCACTCCCGCTTTTTTGTTGGTTGATTGCTTGCGACAAATCGGTAACAGAATATGAATCCGCCTCCTATTTTTGGCTGGGATCATTGCTGGCTTTAATATTTCCTCTCTTTCCTAATCAATCTTTAATTGCCACATGCCTCGTGATTATCTGGTATTTAGCCGAACCCATGAGAGAGAGGCTGAAGTTTTTACTGCTTCGCCATAAATTCAGGAAAGAATTTCCATCGACACTCATTAATCTCTCAACCGTTGTCAGGGCAGGATCCCCAATATCCTCCGCGATACAATATGTCGCGAAACGATCAGCTGGAATCATCAGGAAGGAACTCGAGCTCTGGTCAACGGAGTTTAATCTGTCAGGGTCACCGATTTCGGCAATTAAACGCTCCGCAAAGAACTGGAATTTTCAGTCTTTAACAATTCTTGCGACAACAATCGCAATATCAACAAAATCCGGCGGATCTATTGCACCATACCTCGAAGAGATCGCAATCTCCCTGAAGAATGAACTCCGGAATGAAGAGAGAATAAGAACGTTAACACTCACTGCAAGGCTACAGGGCTACATAACAATCCCCATACCTATATTTACATTTCTTTTAATGCGCCATCTGGAACCCGAGTTGATAAACACCTCATTATCATCGCCTGAAACCCGGACGATTTACCTGTTGGCCTTTTTACTACAGTTAACTGGCGCAATCTGGATTATTTACAGTGGGAGAAGGAGATGAAATACAGAGGAGATATTCCATTTTTGATCGATCAGTTAACAATATGCCTATCCTCGGGGATAGAATTCAGGGAGGCAATCGAAATAGTCACATCGGAGATCCAGGAATCAAGGTTAAAAAATGAACTTTTAATTACGACCCAGGAAATCCAGCAGGGAAGACCGAGGGAGGAGGCATTTAACGCGCTCGCGTCAAAGGTAAAACTTAAAGAGATAAAGCAGATAGCAGATCTTATAGAACTCTCCGCGGAAACCGGCTCCCCCCTGATTCCTGGACTAAAGGCACTGGCTTCATCATTAAGAATGGAGCTTCTTGAAGAGGCTGAACGCGGGGCGCTCAAAGCCCCATTTATTCTTATGATTCCACTTCTCCTGTTTATTTTGCCGGCTACCGGATTAATTTTAATTACCCCCTTCTTTAAGTCTCTCATGGAGGTTCTAGGATGATTGAAGAGATAACCACGCCTGTTCCAATCAATCCACTGAGGCCTGATTTAAAAAACAGGAAGAGGAGATCATTGATGATTGCACTCGGCCTTCCTGTCATAACATTACTCGTAATCTGGATGACAACAGAGAAAAGTAGTGCACCCCTAAAAACGGTAAACACACAAAAAGTAGAGAATGAGCAGCCTTTTGATCCGGATATATTACCTCAGGAGATACAGGCATACTTCAATGGAGCACTCGACATCGCGGAAGCACACTGCCTGAACAGCTTCTATAAAGATCCCTTCAGCAAGGAGGCAAAGGATAGCGTAGATGTCGCCAAAAATATTCACGAAATAAAGGTGACAACCGAGAGATTCCTCGATCTTTTTTCAAAACATGAAGTTAGAAACGGGGCGAATCAGTTTAAGACGCTAAGGGCGCTGGATGCCAGTTTAAGAAAGCAATTTAATGTTCCATTCATTGGAGGGTGGGCTGAACAGATCATCAGGTGGGAGTCACAGATAGAGATGTTCGCGGAAAGGGCATATCTGGAGGGATACGCGCTTGTGCGCACCTCTCCTAAGGAAGCACTGGAGAAGTACCGACTGGCAATCTTTTTAAGTAATGAAAAATCGAGAATCAAAAAAAAAGCCCAAGACGCGATTCGCAATCTTGGGCTTGGGGTGGACTAGGTGCAAACTTTTACAGAGAACTTAAAACTCTTTTTCTCTCCTCCCTGAAAATCTTATGCTGCCCATGAGGCTTTATAAGGATATATTTATCAATATAAAGGGTTAGATTCTCCATCTCCTTTTCACTGATCAAAGCTGCCATAAGCGGGTTTTGTGGAAGATAGAGCTCCATAACAACCAGCCCATAAAGGTCCCCTCTTGATGCTATAAGCTGAAGTCTCCTGATGCCTAGAGGCACTTTAAGATTAGGATTTGTTTTCTTCTCTAAACTGATTCCCTCCAGGAGATTTACGACACACTCAAACTCTTCGGCAATGGTATGTTTGTAGCTGGAAATAGATGTTTTTTTCGTGAAGAAATCCGAATCACCTCTCCAGACGCCCTTACACAAACCATAATTCTTCCATATACCATCCGCCACCTTAACTAGTTTGGATTTTTCATCCATTACGACAAGAGGAATAAATCTATTATTATCAACCGCGAAGCCCATTAACTCTCCCAGTCCGCGCAGCTTCCCCCACGCCTCACCATTGCGCACATTTAATATTAATGAGCGTATTAAATATTTTTTGGCCTTTGCCAGCTCCCCTAGTTTCCAATAGCTATCAGCCAAATAGAGATTCGCCATGTAATCTATTGGATTTTTTTCGAGAAGTTTATTGAAGAACTTAATTGCCTCTTTATATTGACCTTTCATAAAGAAGGTATCACCAATAAAGAGGTAAACCTTATAGAAATTTGGATCGAGTTGAAGCGCGGTTTTAAATTTTCGCAAAGCATCATAATAGTTGCCGGACTGAAAATCTGAAACCCCAAAGTTAAACGCAGCCAGGGCATTCTGTTTCGGTTTATAGTAGTAAATTTCTCTTCCCTGCCGGCTGCTCCTAACAGCTATCTGGGGTGACATTGCTCTCCCGTTAGAAAACCAATTTAATAAAACATCCTGCTGTGAAACGGGTGTTATGGTTAATTTGAGCGGATTGGCGGAAAACTTCTCCGCGTACGCCTTAATGGTCGTGAATGTGCGTTTCGCTTCTGCTGTGAGAGGTACGATAAAAAATAAACCTAAAAATATGGAAAAGAACCGAATCATCCGACCCCCTAATCCTGTATAAATTAATCTACGAACAAAGCTGCTATAAGCATTTATCTTGCAATAGCCAGACCGGGTTGTTTGTGTTGAAATTATTGGGGTTTTTAAATTGTTTCTTCTAAAAAAATGCCAGGATTTATACAGGGGAACTGAAAAAACCCGGTAACATCATGGAGTAATGCGAATTTCTTTATAAAATTAACCCTGTCCGGATACCCCGACAAATTCGTAATCCTGGCTATTTTGTCATTCCCACGTGTCATTCCCGCACCCCGCTTTCGCGGAGTACAGGCTGCAGCGGGAATCTATTCCGTCATTCCCGCGAAAGCCGGAATCTTAGATCCCGGCTTTCGCCGGATGACTGCGCTGGATCCGCCGAGATCCTTCGGCTTCGCCCTCAGGATAAATTCTGTCGCGTTTCAACGCGACAGAATTTAATTGTTCATTTTTTTAGACACCGGGAATGAATAAAAAACGTTTTCCTCTTTACCGGAAGGAAGCTCAACTCTGAACTCCTTAGATTGCCTGAGTGTTGGATTGGTAAAAACAACCCTGTAATTACCAGCCGACAGCCTTTTACCAACGATTGGAGTCTCCCCCCAATAAACATCATTTACATACACATATGCCCAGGGAACAACGTTCAGATTTAATACGGAGGTTATCTTCCCTTCCTGTGCAACCACGAACTTATCAACAGACCCTGTGGATAAAAGAAGCGCCACGTAGAAAAAGCAGGCTGCGCTTAACCGGAGGTATTTACGACCATTAACTATTTTACCCGTATTTTCAGGAGACCTCACCATTTCCCCGGGTCGCTGCCCACGTTTTAACAGAAGAGCCAATACAGTCTGCGCAAGCTCACTGCTGCCATCCCCCTCAAAATCTTTAAGCGATTGAACCAGCGCGTAGGTATTTGAAGGCCTCTCCCCTCTCGGAAGCAGAAGTGAGGAAATTAAGACAGATAATTTTGAATCACTGCCCTTAAGAAGCTCCTCGCCAATTTTTCCCAGACTATATAAATCACTCTTATGATCGGCACTCTCACCATTTATAATTTCCGGAGCAATATATGAGAGTTTACCCCAGACTTCTCCTGTCTGTGGTTCGTTTTCAAACTTAGCCAAACCAAAATCGGCAATCTTAACAACTCCAAACTTATTTACAAGGATATTGCTGGGGGTCAAGTCCCTGTGAACTATATTTTTTTGAAACGCCTCTTCCAATCCTAATAAAACCTGATATAGCAAAGACACCGTCATCGTATCAGAAAAATTTACCTCTTCATTAATTAGTTCTCTTAAATTAAACCCCTCAACATACTCCATCACCAGATATGGTCTTCCGTTTTCAAAACCAAAATCGAATACCTGAACTATATTCTGGTGTGACAACTGCGCGGACAGCGTTGCTTCCCTTATAAATTGCCTTCTTAATTTTTCGCTCCTTGCAAGCTCAGGCTTTGCCAGCTTAATAACAACCCTTTTATTAAAACCTGCATCACCCCTTAAATTCGCGAGATATACCTCCCCCATCCCATTTTTAGATAAAATAGACTCTATATAATACCTTCCCACCCGCATAGGATAAGGCTTGTAGCGGATATCTACCTTCAGAACAAGTTTTCTTGACACCATCTTCGGGATTTAGCTAGGCTTTACCGTCATTATGAGCTTGAATATCACTTTCTAACCCCATGGATTCGTGATGAAAGACGTCCTTTTAGCCCTGTGCGATGAACTGAGCAAAAAAAATCCTGATAAAAAGCGAGTAAATAAGCTTTTAAAACAGGCCAAAATTTTCCCCTCAGACGATCCAATCCAGCTAACAAACGAGGTTTTAAAGAAACTCCACTCTTATGATGATATAAGCAACAAGAATCAATCAGATATCACGGAAGCACAAGATGATCCCACCTCCGTATGACAACATCCTCCAGACCATTGGAAATACCCCGCTTGTCCGGTTAAACAATCTAACCAAGGGCATTGAATCGAAAATTTACGCAAAATGTGAATATTTCAATCCCGCCGGATCCGTTAAAGACAGAATCGGGATCTACATAATCGAGCAGGCTGAAAAACAGGGAAAACTAAAACCTGGCGCGACAATAATTGAAGCAACATCCGGAAATACCGGCGCGGGCCTGGCAATTGCTGCCGCCATAAAAGGATATAAATGCATCTTTGTAATGCCTGATAAAATGAGCCATGAAAAAATAAGTTTTCTACAGGCATTCGGAGCAACAGTTGTACTCTGCCCGACAGCCGTTGAGCCCAAAGACCCAACCAGTTATTACTCGGTCGCAAACCGCCTTGTAAAAGAGACACCAAACAGCTTTTATTCAAACCAATACAACAATCCGGATAATCCCATTACCCATTATAAGACAACCGGACCAGAAATCTGGAAACAGACAAATGGAAAGATTGATGCGTTTATAGCTGGTATGGGCACCGGAGGAACAATTTCTGGTACCGGAAAATATTTAAAAGAACAGAATCCAAAAATTAAAATAATCGGTGTCGACCCAGCCGGTTCCCTTTTTACGGAGTATTTTAAAACAAAGAAACTAGGAACCGCGCGCCAATACAAAGTTGAGGGGATCGGAGAAGATTTCATCCCAGGCACAATCGACTTCAATTGTCTCAATGATGTTATTCAGATAGATGACAAGACATCATTCCTGGTAGCCCGGGATCTGGTAAAAAAAGAGGGGATTTTCGCTGGCGGCTCCGCCGGCACGGCTGTGGCAGGAGCCATTCAGTACGCAAAGGGGCTCAAAAAACCGGAATATATCGTTGTCCTTCTACCTGATTCCGGAAACAGATATCTAAGCAAGATTTTTAACGATAGCTGGATGAGAGAAAATAATTTCCTCGCGGAAAATAAAAAATCTCCTCCAACACTGGTACTTATTGAGGGGGCAAAACAGATTGCTTCGCTTCGCTCGCAATGACGAATTCGCCCACAATGACGAGTTACGTCATCCCCGTGAAAACGGGGATCTACTCCGTCATTGCGAGGAGCGCTAAGCGCGACGAAGCAATCTCAACGCGGGATTGCTTCGCTAGCGCTCGCAATGACGAAAGTGTCATCCCGGCGAAAGCCGGGATCTGGATTCCGACTTTCGTCGGAATGACACTCGAGAGGAAACATTATGAAATTTGAAACAAAAACTATTCACGCCAGCATTGAGCCAGACCCGTCAACCGGCGCAATAATGACCCCGATTTTTCAAACCAGCACCTATGTTCAGGAATCCCCCGGGAAACACAAAGGTTTCGAATATTCAAGAACCCAGAACCCTACCAGGCAGGTTTTAGAAGAAAATATTGCAGCACTCGAGAACGGAAAATTTGGCCTAGCTTTTTCTTCGGGCTGCGGCGCTGCTACCACAATCTGCCATCTTTTTAAAACCGGAGACCATATAATCTGCTGCGACAATGTTTACGGCGGAACATATAGATTGTTTGACAAGGTAATGACCGGTCATGGACTGCAATTTTCGTTTGTCGATCTAACCGATCACAACCTTCTGGAGAAAACAATAAAGTCAAACACAAAGGCCATCTGGATCGAAACACCAACAAATCCACTCCTAATAGTTATCGATCTCAAGGCCGTTATTGACATCGCAAAAAGGAAAAAACTTGTTACAATTGTCGATAACACCTTTGCGTCACCCTATTTCCAGAACCCATTGGATTTCGGCACCGATCTTGTTGTGCATTCCACCACTAAATATTTAAACGGACACAGTGATGTCGTGGGTGGCGCTATTGTAACAAACAACAAAGAGCTCTCTGACAGGTTGCATTTTCTCCAAAATAGTCTTGGAGCAATCCCTGGACCATTTGATTCATGGCTTGTGCTAAGAGGAATTAAAACCCTGGCCGTCCGGATGAAAAGGCATGAGGAAAACGCGCACCAAATTGCCGTTTGGCTTGAAAAACATAAAAAAATCGAGAAGGTAATTTACCCCGGTCTCCCATCACACCCCCAATATAAAATAGCCAAATTGCAGATGAAAGGTTTCGGGGGAATGATTTCCTTTGTAATCAAAGGAAACCTGAATGACGCGAAAAAACTCCTCTCTAAAATAAAACTCTTCTCTCTGGCGGAATCCCTCGGTGGAGTGGAGTCCTTAATTGAACATCCCGCCATAATGACTCACGCCGCCATTCCACCGGAAAAACGAAAAGCAATAGGTATAAGTGACACCCTCATACGAGCTTCGGTAGGAATCGAAAATGTGGATGACCTGATCTCCGATCTGGAACAGGCCCTATCTTGATTGGTCATATTTAATTGTAACTATTCAGCACGTGTGTCATCCCTGCGAAAGCAGGGATCTAGATCCCGGTTTTCACCGGGATGACAACTGAATGGCCATATTTAATTCAGAAAATCAAATATCGTCTGCGAGGCGGGTGGCAGGTATTTTTTGTGAAGACCTTTTTGTTTAAGCTTATTCTCTCCTTTTTTCCTCTCCCATCTTATTGTCTGAATTGCCTCTCTGAGCAACTCCGGAGAACTCTGATAGGTTCGGTCAAAAAGCTTGTATCTGGTTGTAATTTCAGACCAGTTTCTCAACTCTTCCCTGTCAAAAATATATCTACACTCCTCGTCGTCAAAATGAGATGGCAGAAACCTACTCTTAACCAACTCAGCGAACTCCTCTTTATTCATGTTCAAGAAAGCCCTTGAAAGTTTCGGGGTTAACCAAACGGCCTTCTCCTTTGAGGGTTGATTATATTCCCAGTTGGTTCTCAAAAAATCCCTGACAACATCCTCGTTTTCCAGATAAACCCTGTCGAGCAGGCGAATAAACCTTTTTTGACGAAGCTTAAAATAAATCTGCGCTTTCCAAAGCAGACCTTCCAGGTCAGATGGAAAATTATCCACATACTCATCAAACAGCTCTAACGCGTCCTGGTAACGATAAAGGGAAATAAATACACGGACAAGAAATATATAAGGCTCTCTTATATGCTTTCCCGACAACTCCTTCCATTTTCTAAATGCCCCAGCAGCCTCTATTAATTCATCGAGCGCCTGATGACATAGACCTTTATAGAAATAGGCCATGCGGCACTCTTTATCTAATTTCAAAATCTTTTGTATGGTTTCCGAGGCAAGAAAATACGATTTACTGGAAATCATTCTTTTCGACTGCAAAAGTAAAATTTCAACCTTTTCATTCGTACTCTTCTGATCAAGGCTTTGGCTCTGATCCTTCAAATCCAGTCCACTCGCGTTTAAATTATTCCTTGCCTCATCCGTTAAGACTCCCTCCATTCTCTCAGCCCGGGACACAACAAACCTCTTAAAAAACTCCCTTAATCTGATCTGAATCTTATCCTTTTCACGAACCGAGATCTCCTCATCTGATGAGGTTTGAACCTGTGGAGCCTCTAAAAGATTTTGAATAAATTCAGAAGCCATTAAGTCTGGACGGGATATGGAGAGTTCTGAAAAGGAACCAAACGATTTATCTTCAAACACATAATCAAAGCTGAGATAGAGATCTCCGCGATCAAGGTCACATTTAACAACATCAATCTTTCGAAGCTCAATCTCAATGGTTCTCTTCACAATAAATGTATTTGAACATACTTATAAGGTAAAAATAAAGGGGTCTTACACCAAAAAGTGTAAGACCCTTTATATTGCAGATCTTCTTCCCTTACTGCCAGAACCAGAATATGCGCTTGATATCAAATCCAGATCTTGCAGCCTTGCGCTTTTTTGCGGCTCTTTTCTTCGCACGCCCACCCTTATGCCACGCTTTGCTGCTACCCGCGGCATGTTTTTTCGAATGAGCGGTCTTACCAGCCGCTTTGTAAT
>MGRR01000008.1:3553-5869 GCA_001798265.1 Deltaproteobacteria bacterium RIFCSPHIGHO2_12_FULL_43_9 | reverse complement strand
TTTAAGATTTCCCGGTATTTTTCAGTATTGACCTTGCTCATGAGCTATTGATCGGTAAGGGTAGCGAAAAGTTTAGTAGAGCATCTCATAAATTTTGAATATTTTTGTCATCCCGACGAAAGTCGGGATCTCTTTCCTGTCATCCACTAGATTCCGGCTTTCGCCGGAATGACAAAACTTATGAAATGCTCTATTAGGCTCTTTCTGGAATTTAGTGGGACCTTGCTGCCGTCATCCTGAGCCGAAGGCGAAGGATCTCCCACGTCATTCCGAGCGAAATGAGCCTTTAGCCCCCAGGCGAAGCCGTGGGAGGAAGGAATCTCGCGCTGAGATCCTTCGCCTTCGGCTCAGGATGACGAACGCCCAAAATTAATAGGTTGATAACATATTTAATTATGTATATAATAATATGTATTGGAGGTAGCCCTGAAAACAAAAGACATAGCAGCAACTATAAAAAACACAAGGAAATCCCTGGGGTTATCCCAGATAGGGCTGAGTAAGGTTTCCGGTGTGAGCTTGCCTACGATTCAGAATATGGAGGCGGCTAAGGGGAATCCGACAATCGGCATTTTAGAGTCATTATTGGCCCCCCTTGGGCTTAAGATACAGGTGCAATATGGTGAGATCGATTGGGATCTTTTTGTCAGGTTTGGTTTGCCAATGACTTCCCAAAAAAATGTGAATACAACTTTAAGTCCTGAAATGCTAATTAACATTCTTAGAAAATATTGCGCGATATTAAACGAAAACAGGGATGAGATTGAACAAAGAAAATTAGAGGCATTACAGGCATTGCTTTTGGCAATCAAGATTCAGTTTCCAGCTTACTTTCGTAAGAATATTCAATCGTCACAAATAATAGCATCTTTTGTCCCGTTAATAATAACTGGCCGACTAATAGAGTTGAAAAGAATCGCAGAGGAAAGGCTGTCAAAATATTTATGAAAGACTTGGATAAAAAGACTTTAGAAAAATTCATTAAATTAATTGGTGATAAACTGGAGGGAAATTGGGTTATAATCGGTGGCGCGATGTTACTTTATCTGGGGGTATCCGATCGTGTAACGTACGACATAGATATCATCGCTCCTCCGGAATCAGATCGGGGTCAAACACTTAAACTCTTTGAGATAACAGAAAAGCTGGGATTGGAGGTTGGAACAATTAATCAGGCAGCAGCCTTCTTCCTAAATAAAATTAAAGATTGGGAAAAATCCATTGTTCTCATCCATGGAGGTAAGAACGCTAACGTGTATAGGCCCAACTCCACGCTTTATATATTAACCAAGCTTTCCAGGCTTAGCGAAAGCGATTACGGGGACTGCATTGCGATGTTAACTTATGCGAAAAAAAACAGGGAGCCGGTTGAAAAAACAAAAATAGAAAAGATCATCAATAAAGAGATACAGGGTTCATCGTTACCGGAGAAAGAGAAGAGGCTTAAGAATTTAATGGATGAGATTCGCAAGCTTTAGAAAAGCAGGATTTAATCGCCCTTTTGTGCCTCACCTACCATCGGTACGAATCTTACGGCAGCGGATGTAATCTCCTTTAATTCTCCGCTTGGCTCTTTTTCATAAACCTTTAAGAGTTGCGAGTATTGCCCGATTGGAGCGACAATTTTGCCGCCGGTTTTAAGCTGTTCGATTAATGGTTTTGGAAGGGATGGTGGGGCGGCTGTCAGGAGTATCTTGTCGAATGGGGCGTGTTCCTTCCAGCCTTGGTAACCATCCCCCACCTTAAAGAATACATTCTTTATCTTCAGTTCATCCTCAATAACATCTTCGGCATCCTCGCTTAGGTCTTCTATGATATCGATCGTATAAACCTTCGCGGCCAGATGGGCCAGCACGGCGGCCTGATACCCTGAGCCTGTGCCAATCTCTAGTACCTTGTCGGTCGGTTTTACGCCGAGGAGTTCTGTCATAAGGGCAACTATGTAGGGTTGTGAGATGGTTTGGCCGTGTCCTATCGGCAGTGGGCCATCTTCGTAGGTAAAGCGTCGAAGATCTTCGGGGACAAACTCCTCACGTGGGACAGCACTCATTGCCTTAAGAACGCGCTGATCCTTGATACCGCGGCTCTTTAGCTGATGCTCTATCATTACGGCGCGCTGTTTTGCCAATTCCGCTGTGGAAACCCTTGTTACCGGCTTTCTTGTAGTATGAGATTGCATATCGGTACAGCCTCCGGAGAGAAACAAGACAAAAAGTACCAAAATCGAAAATTGATTTATCTTAACGCGCACAGAGTATATTATCGGCGTCTTATTGAAGTTTTCAATAGTTTGACCCATATTTTTCATTGTCTTAT
>MGRR01000008.1:1788-3495 GCA_001798265.1 Deltaproteobacteria bacterium RIFCSPHIGHO2_12_FULL_43_9 | reverse complement strand
ATCTCAACGCGAGATTGCTTCGCTGCGCTCGCAATGACCAAAACGTCATTCCGAGGGAGCGAAGCGACCGAAGGAATCTCAACGCGAGATTGCGGAGCCTGTCCTGAACGCAGTGAAGGATCTCCTGCGGGCCTTCTCGCAATGACGAAAACGTCATTCCGAGGGAGCGAAGCGACCGAAGGAATCTCAACGTAGGAGATTGCTTCGCTTCGCTCGCAATGACGATGGCGTTTGCAATGACGGAATAGATCCCCGTTTTCACGGGAATGACAAGATAAACGAAGGAGAAATTTACTATGGATCGTACATTTGTTTTAGAGGTTGTTCGTGTAACCGAGGCTGCGGCGATTGCTGCGGCAAGGTGGATGGGGCGCGGCGATGAGAAGGCTGCCGATCAGGCCGCTGTCGATGCGATGCGCAGGGTTCTGGATACAGTCTCCTTCGATGGGACGGTTGTAATCGGGGAGGGGGAGAGGGATGAGGCGCCGATGCTCTATATAGGTGAGAAGGTTGGGTTGGGTGAAGGGCATCCGAGGGTCGATATCGCGCTAGATCCCTTGGAGGGTACCACTATTACTGCCCATGGTGGCAGTAATTCACTGGCGGTTTTGGCAATTGCCGAGGCTGGAAAGTTTTTGCATGGCCCGGACACATATATGCAAAAGATTGCAGTGGGACCGGATGCTGCCGGGGTGATAGATCTGAATAAATCCCCAACCGAAAACCTGAAGGCCATTGCAAAGGCAAAGGGGAAGCCGGTTGAAGAGCTAACGGCAATAATCCTGAATCGTCCCCGGCATTCAGACCTGATTCAGGAGGTTCGTGCCTCGGGGGCCAGAATCCGCCTTATTCAGGATGGCGATGTCTCTGCCGCCATTGCGACTGCCGATCCCAGAACTGGTATCGATGTCTTGTTTGGAATTGGAGGTGCCCCAGAGGGTGTACTTGCTGCTGCGGCCCTAAGATGTGTTGGTGGTGAGATCCAGGGGAGGCTTAAACCTAGGAATCAGGAGGAGGTTGAGAGAGCAAAAAAAATGGGGATTTCCAACATTAACCGTGTCTTTCTGACGGAGGAGATGGCCGCAGGTGACGTTGTCTTTTGCGCAACCGGTGTTACGGAAGGGGAGATGCTCCGCGGGGTGCATTTCACGGCTGACGCGGTTGAGACAGAGTCTGTTGTCATGAGATCAAGGTCCCAAACGGTTCGATGGATTAAGACGCAGCATCATCTAGATAGAAAGCCGGTGTATTAATTATGGCTACTGCCTCGATTTCAGAGACCATAAATGCACCTGTTGAAACGGTGTTTGGTGTGATTACGAATTATGAATCGTACCCTGAGTTTCTGTCGGAGACCAAAGATGCGCGGGTTATTGAGGGTAGTGGCGATACAAAACTGGTTGAATTCGAAATAGATCTCGTTAGAAAGATCAGTTATAGACTGAAGATGAGCGAGACACCTAATAGTAAGATCCGTTGGAAGCTCGATAGCGGGAGCATTTTTAAAAAAAACAGTGGTGGATGGGACCTGGTGGATGAGGGGGGTAAGACGAGGGTTAAATATTTTGTGGATATAGAGTTTAAGTTTCTGGTTCCATCATTGATTACAAAGAGGCTTGTTGGTGCAAATCTTCCATCAATGATAAAATCCTTTAAAAAGCGTGCTGAGGCACTTAACTCACAAGGGGGAAAGTCGTGACGGAACAA
>MGRR01000008.1:0-1772 GCA_001798265.1 Deltaproteobacteria bacterium RIFCSPHIGHO2_12_FULL_43_9 | reverse complement strand
TAAGGCTTCACGGGGCATGTACCGGTTGCCCCAGCGCGCAGATGACCTTGAAACTCGGCATTGAGCGACGTATTCAGGAAGAGATTCCGGAGATCAAGGAGGTGATAGCCGTTGAATAAGGAACCGATCGAACAAGATAAGGAGATCATTACCGAGGAGACCGGTGGTGACAAATGGGGTGATGCCCTGGGTGAGGTGATCCGGAAGATCGCCCTTACCGGCATCGGTGCCTACTTTGTGACGGAGGAGACCATAAGACAGACGTTAGGTGAGATGAAGCTACCCAAGGAGATTCTTGCGAAGGTATTAGCCAATGCCAGCAAGGGGAAGGAGGAGCTTGTTAAGGCTTTTGCCAAGGAATTTAAGGGGTTTCTTCAGGCGGCCGATCTCCAGGGGGAGGTTGAGAGGTTCCTTCAGAAAAACGATGTAAATATTGAAGCCAAGGTTACTTTTAGCCCTAAGAAAAAGGATTCCTAAAAAAACGTATTCACACCACGAAGGCTTTTTGCTATAAAGCCACCTCCTGAAATTGTTAGGGGGGTGGTTATGTTCAGTTTCGACCTGGCAATGCAAAATCTAATCGAAGATATAATTGAAAACTGTGCCTACTTTCAGCATGTAGATTTGGGTAGGGTCGCTATTTCAGTTAAGCCATCTAAGGTTTCAGGGCTTGATGGCGTGTATGCCCAGATTTTTCCTTTGAGATATAAAAATGGTGCGTTTTCCGGGGTAGAAAAAGTAGGGAATCGCCTGGAGCGTTACAGGGTTGATCCGGTATATAGGGGCAGGAGAGAGATGCTCTACATACTATATTTTTACCTCCCGAGATTTTTCAACCTCTCATTCATAGAAAAGATGACTACGATCTTTCATGAACTCTATCACATTTCGCCTGAATTTAATGGTGATTTAAGGAGATTCCCCGGCAAAAATTTCATGCACGGCGTTTCTGTGGGAAAATATGACTCATTAATGACCGCGTTGGCGAAGGATTATCTTTTCAGGACATCTAGTCTGGAGAAATCCGATTTCCTGAGATTTGGTTCACGGTCTGTTGAAAAAAGATATGGCAAGCTTCTCTATTCCCGGCTTCCGGAGCCAAGCGCTTTTTATGTTGGACGGGTGCATTCGAAAAAAAGAGGAACGAGAAAAAAGGGTGGATAATTTGGGTTGGTTAGTAAAGTGTCTTTAATCTTTCTATATCAACCGGTGCCAGTGTTCTGGCGCTTTCATACATGCCAAGCTGCGGATACATAATTGAATTGCGATCTGTCTCTTCATGCCCAAGACCCAACACATGCCCTAATTCATGAAGTATTACTGAAAACGTGTCTATCCCTGCAGTTTGTATTACGCGATCACGGATGGAAATAATTGTCTGTCTTAAAAATTGTTCCTCATAGAGGTAGAAGGTTTTGGCATTTTCGTTTGCCGCTCCCTCCCATTGGTTTTCAGCCGTAATTGTAATCATATTTAAATGCTCCGCAGATCTCCCACCCAGCTCATCAAAAGCAAATAAGGTTTTCCCGGCCGCGTTCTCCCACTCGGCGGCTGCCTTGATCGTGTTCACCCTGACATTTTGAGGGATGTTGTCACTGAATGTGAGTGTAATAGGAAGGGAGTCCCAATGAAGTTTTTGGCATTTACTATTTAGTAAATAGGCCGTATCCCCCGTGCAATTGGAAGGGGTCTTATCAGAGCTTCCCATACCACTGCACCCAGCAAGGATGAGGAGTGAAACGAATACTAAAGCAAATCTGCGCCCCATTTAC
>MGRR01000007.1 GCA_001798265.1 Deltaproteobacteria bacterium RIFCSPHIGHO2_12_FULL_43_9 | reverse complement strand
ACGTTCATGAAAAATATGATTGCGCAAAAATATATTATTACCCCGGAATAGACTATGCGGAGGTTCACCCTTTCCCTGAACGCGCCCCAGATGCATAGCAATCCCCCAATGCCCATAATTGAAAGTAAAAGTGGTATTGGAAGATTTAATACGAGGGGTATGGCCCAGCTATACTCTCCATTTTTTAGAAATTGAGGAAATATCATGTATCCGGTAAATAGTATCGGTACCGCAGCAATCGATAAAAGCGCCGTACACCGGATCAAAGTATTTATTATTCTGCTTCCAACGTTTATCTGAGACCAATAGCCAACAATTAAGGATAGAATTGGAATCATAAGTATCGAGTAGTGCGAATGTCTTTTGGAATTTATCGAGAGAAATATAAAAGTAGAGATCAGAATTATCATTAACAATATAGAAACATTATCCCTCTCCCTGATGGCTGCTCTCCCCCGATCGAACAGGGCTGGGATTGCGAATATTGTCCAGGGGGCGAACTCTGTTGGTAATATTCTGAAATAATAGAAAACCGTGTGTTTGGGGGATTCTGTCACAAATCTTCCAACCCCGTTCATAAACAGTGTGTATGCCTCATATGGACCGAGTTCAACAAGAAAGGCCGGTATAAGCCAACAAGATAAAACCCCAAGGATTATTAGAAGCCCCTGCGGGAGCTTTATTTCCTTGAACTTTATGTCATTAGCAACCAGGGCATAAATTATTACAGAGGCCAAAATAGGAATTGCCCCTATTAATCCCTTCGTAAGAATGCTCAGTCCCAATACGAAATAAAATGTGAATATCCAGATCGGTTTCCTGTTCTTCTTCCATTTCACGAATGCATAGATTGCAAATAGAACAAAGAATAAAAGCAACATCTCCATCTGAATACGGTCTGTTTGATAGGCGAATCTGATATTAAACAGCGTAAGAGCTGCTGCAATGAGACTCCCGCCACCCGAAAAGAGATTTGAGCCAATTAAATATATTACGATTAATGAACCTAGTGATGCCACATAAGATGGAATAAGGGCGCTCCAGACAGCTACTTTGCCGGTGATATAAAAAGATAGATCTACCAGCCAAAAATAGAGGGGTGGTTTTTCTAGATACACCTCCCCCAAGTAATGGGGGATAAAAAACCGTTTTGTTTCATACATCTCTTTCGCAACGGCGGCATATCGCGGCTCTATCGGATCCCATAGCTCTTTTAATCCAAGGCCTGGAATAAAAAGAATCCCCCAGACGCATATAATGCCGATAACAGGTAAAATACGCTTTATAGACAACATCTTCTCCAGCAAAATCTTTGATTATTTGCAACTATTCAGCTGTCATTCCCGCGAAAGCGTCATTCCCGCGAAAGCGGGAATCTAGCCCGCCTTACACTTTAATGGATCCCTGCTTTCGCAGGGATGACGTGTTTGCTGAATAGGTACGATTACTTTTACTGGCCTGCAAGGAGTAAAGCAAGCACAACTACCTTGACTTGATCAGATTGATATTTTAGTGTCGTTTATCTTCATTTTAATGGTGAAATATGGCTTCTTATCAACACGTTAGGCCACCTTCGGAGGGCAAGGCCGTCTCGGTCTCTTCTGATGGAAGGCTGAGCGTTCCTTCCGAGGTAATAATTCCATTTATTGAAGGTGATGGAACCGGTCCCGACATCTGGAGGGCATCTCAAAAGGTTTTTGATGATTCTGTAAAGAAGGCCTATGGCGGCAAAAGAAGGGTTGTTTGGTTTGAGATACTCGCCGGAGAGAAGGCGAATAAACTAACCGGCCAATGGTTGCCCGACGACACCCTGACCGCGATCAAAGAATACCTCGTTGCCATTAAGGGTCCACTCACAACCCCAATCGGTGGTGGATTTAGAAGTTTAAATGTTACCTTGAGGCAGGTACTCGATCTTTACGCATGTGTGCGACCCACCAAATATTATCCTGGTGTTCCCTCACCGATGAAACATCCCGAAAAGGTTGACATGGTTATTTTCCGGGAGAACACCGAGGATGTTTATGCAGGAATAGAGTGGCCGGCAAATAGTGATGGTTCCAAAAAGGTAATTAACTTCCTGAATAAAGAGCTGGGAACAAAGATTAGAGAAGATTCTGCCATTGGAATAAAACCGATGAGCAAATTTGGAAGCCAGCGGCTGGTGAGGATGGCAATTCAATACGCAATGGATAATCGACGCCCGTCTGTTACGCTAGTGCATAAAGGCAACATCATGAAATACACAGAGGGGGGATTTAAGGATTGGGGCTATGAGATTGCATCAAAGGAATTCGGCGATGTAACGATTACCGAAGAAAAATTAACGAAAGAGCTGAATGGAAAGATTCCACAGGGAAAAATTGTTATTAAAGACCGTATTGCGGACGCGATGTTCCAGATGGCGCTTTTGCGGCCTGCTGAATACGATGTTTTAGCAACTCCAAATTTAAACGGCGATTATTTGTCGGATGCCTTAATAGCCCAGGTTGGTGGATTAGGCATGGGCCCGGGTGGAAATATCGGTGACCGTTATGCGCTCTTTGAAGCGACACATGGTACGGCACCAAAGTACGCGGGACAAAACAAGGTAAATCCAAGTTCTCTGATTTTGAGTGGTGCGATGATGTTTGATCACCTTGGGTGGAAAGAGGTCGCGGACTTGATCAGAAAAGGGGTTGCGGGGGCTATTCAGAAAAAACAGGTAACCTATGACCTCGCGCGATTGACTGAGGGCGCGAAAGAGGTTTCATGTTCAGGTTTTGGAGACGCAGTTGTTGGATCTATGTAACTGGGGACGGAGGAAAAGGGGTCTGACCCCTTTTCCTCCGTCCCCAGTAAAAAGAAGGAAAACAGCAAAATGAAGAGATCAAAAATTACCATCATTGGAGCCGGGCATGTGGGGGCAACAGCCGCCCACTGGGCGATGATAAAAAATCTTGGCGATATTGTTTTGATTGATATTCAGGAGGGGGTTCCGCAGGGGAAAGGACTGGATTTACTTGAGTCTAGTCCCATTGCAGGAATAGATTCCAGAATAACGGGAACCAACAATTATGCCGAGGCAAAGGATTCCGATGTTGTAATTGTTACTGCGGGGCTTCCAAGAAAACCTGGAATGAGCCGGGACGATCTAATCGCGAAGAATACGGAAATTGTTAAGAATGTTACCGAACAGATCGTAAAATATTGTCCTAAAGCCTTTTTAATCATTGTCTCAAATCCACTGGATGCGATGGTTTATGTCGTCTCAAAGGTAGGCAAATTTCCAAATAACATGGTTGTGGGGATGGCGGGTGTGTTGGATTCGGCTAGATTCCGTACATTTATTTCGGAGGCCCTTGGGGTCTCTGTCGAGGATGTCAGCGCGTTTGTACTTGGTGGCCATGGTGACACGATGGTCCCACTACCACGATATTGTTCAGTAGGTGGAATACCCATTACAGAATTATTGCCGAAAGAGAAGATTGAAGAGATTGTAAAACGGACAAGAAACGGTGGGGCAGAAATTGTTAATCTACTTAAAACAGGTTCCGCGTATTACGCCCCCTCGGCCGCTGCGATTGAAATGGCGGAATCATATATCAGGGATAAAAAGAGAATTTTACCATGCGCCGCATACTTAAACGGTGAATTCGGTGTTAAAGGGGTATTTGTCGGGGTTTTGGCGCAAATCGGTGGAAATGGAATTGAGAAGATTATCGAATTTCCTTTAACCGATGAGGAGAAGGATGCCTTCCAGAAATCCGTTGACCACGTGAAAGAGCTCTGCAAGGTTACGAAAGTTTAATCATGAACATACATGAGTATCAGGCAAAATCCATTCTTGCACGTTACGGGGTCCCTGTCCCCAAGGGCAAAATTGTAACAAACAGTAAGGATGCACAGGCAGCTGCACGGGAAATCGGTGGTGATGTCTGGGTAGTAAAAGCACAAATACATGCAGGTGGGAGAGGGAAAGCGGGTGGTGTAAAGATTGCGAAAAAGCTCTCTGAGGTTGCCCAGTATGTTGATGAGATGCTTGGAAAGACATTAGTTACACATCAAACCGGCCCGGGGGGTAAGGTTGTAAACCAGGTTTTAATTGAGCAGGGTCTTTCAATTGAACAGGAGCTCTATTTAGGGATTGTACTCGATCGCCGGAGAAGCAGGCTTGTAGTAATGGCAAGTATGGAGGGTGGGGTTGAGATCGAGGAGGTTGCAAGAAAATCTCCGGAAAAGATCTTAAAGGTTGTTATCGATCCACTGCTTGGGTTGACAGATTTTCAGGCGCGGGAGCTTGTCTTTGGATTACAATTACCGACAACACTTACAAAAAAGGCTACTCAGTTTCTGCGGGCGCTTTACAAGGCATTCACGGAATCGGATGCGTCGATTGCTGAGATAAATCCACTGGTACTTACCAGAGATGGAGAGTTGTTGGCGCTGGACGCGAAGATCAACCTCGATGACAACGCACTCTTCCGCCACCTCGATCTGCAGGAATTTTATGATCCCACAGAGGAAGACCCAAAAGAGGTTGAAGCATCAAAACACCAGCTTAACTATATTAGTCTGGATGGAAGCATAGGTTGCATGGTCAATGGAGCAGGGCTTGCTATGGCAACGATGGATATTATCAAGCTCTATGGAGCGGAGCCTGCAAACTTTCTGGATGTTGGCGGTGGAACAACAACAGAGAGAATCAAAGAGGCATTTAAAATTTTATTATCTGACGCGAACACAAAGGTTGTTTTGGTAAATATTTTTGGTGGAATTGTTCATTGCGACAGGGTAGCGACAGGAATTATAGAGGCTGCAAAACAGGTTCATTTAAAAATTCCACTGGTTGTCAGGCTCCAGGGAACCCATTCTGATGAGGGGAGGGCAATAATCGTCAAATCCGGTCTTCCCATTATTACCGCGGGGACGATGTCGGAGGCAGCTCAAAAATCTGTGCAGGCATTGAAGGAGAGGGGTGCATAATGAGCATACTCCTAAGCAGAGATACAAAAATAATCTGTCAGGGAATTACAGGAAAAAACGGAGCATTCCACACTAAGGGATGCCGGGATTATGGCTCTAAAATCGTCGGAGGTGTTACCCCTGGCAAGGGAGGAACAGATTTTGAAGGGATTCCTGTTTTCGATACAGTCAAAGAATCTGTTAAAGAAACCGATGCGACTGCGACAATGATCTTTGTTCCGGCCCCGTTTGCCGCCGATTCAATCCTTGAGGCACTAGATGCGGGAATATCATTAATAGTCGCGATTACCGAGGGTATTCCAACGCTGGATATGATCAAGGTAAAAAGGGCACTGGAAAACAGCAAATCGGTTTTGATCGGACCAAACTGCCCTGGAATTATTACCCCAGGGGAATCAAAGATCGGAATAATGCCGGGCGAGATCCATCGTCGGGGAACAATAGGGGTTGTATCAAGAAGTGGGACATTGACTTACGAGGCTGTCGACCAGGTTACCAAGCAAGGCCTTGGTCAGTCGACATGTATTGGGCTTGGGGGTGATCCGGTTAAGGGATTAAATTTTGTAGATGCATTAAAGCTTTTCGAAGATGATAAAAATACAGAGGCTGTCGTTATGATTGGTGAAATAGGAGGATCTGACGAACAAGAAGGAGCAGCCTTTGTTAAGGCACACATGTCAAAACCGGTTGTTGGTTATATAGCCGGGTTAACAGCACCAAAAGGAAAAAGAATGGGGCATGCCGGTGCAATAATTGCGGGTAGCGAAGGTACCGCACAGGAAAAGATTGAAGTAATGGAGGATGCAGGAATTATTGTTTCTAGATCCCCGGCAGAGATTGGTGAGACAGTAGCGAAAGTGATTCGGGGACGGACATCATTGTGATTGAGACCGTCCTTGCGAGCGTGCCCGTCATTGCGAGCGTGTCCGTCCTTGCGAGCGTGCCCGTCATTGCGAGCGTGTCCGTCATTGCGAGCGTGTCCGTCATTGCGAGCGTGTCCGTCATTGCGAGCGTGTCCGTCATTGCGAGCGTGTCCGTCATTGCGAGCGAAGCGAAGCAATCTCTGTTGATAAAGGAACTTATATGCCAAACGAACTAACCCTTTCAATTATTAAACCCGATGCTGTTAGCAAAAAACTAATTGGAACAATTATTAAAAGATTCGAGGAAGAAAAAATCAAAATTGCTGCGATGAGGATGAAACGTTTAACAAAACCAGAGGCAGAGGGTTTTTATGCCGAGCATAAGGGAAAGCCATTCTTCGATTCACTCGTCTCATTCATGACATCTGGTCCGGTTGTATTAATGGTTCTTCAGGGTGATAATGTAATCTTAAAAAACAGGGATATAATGGGCGCGACAAATCCAGCAAACGCAGACGAAGGAACCCTTCGAAAACTCTTTGCCGAAAGCATCGAAAAAAACGCCGTTCATGGCAGTGACTCTCCAAAATCCGCAGAAAGAGAAGTCAGCTACTTCTTTAAAAAAGAAGAGCTTGTTAATTTGTAATCGAAAGTTTTATAATAATCTCACAAGGTATTTATCGCTGTTTTTTATTGTTGTTGAAACACGAGGCTCTTGTGGAGAAAGTCTATTTTATCTCATCTCTTTCCATGATCTTACTCAGTTTTGTATTCATGGCTACAGGCTATCCGGCAATTTGTGATCGAACAAAAGAAGTTCATGAAACCATAAGTGCAATGGTGGGCAAGGGTTGTTCGGATGTATCGGATGCCGATCTGGGTACCATAAAAAGTTTAAACCTATGGTCAAAGGGAATGGATACCTTAAAGGGCAATGATCTGGAGGGGCTATCAAATCTGCAATGGTTGAGACTCAGTGACAATAGACTTAGATTAATTCCCGAAGAGTTTTTTCGGGGATTAATAGAGCTGGAGGTAATTTATCTAGACTCAAATAAACTGAATTTTCTTCCCGAGGGTTTATTTAGTGGGCTTATAAAGCTTAGATGGCTTAGCCTGGCCAACAATAAATTTTCAACCGTCGAAAAGGAACGCATTCGCAACAGCCTTCCAAAAGAGGTAGAGGTTATTTTTTGATTTTATTTTTAAATTAGTTAATTTGTTGCGGCGATGAGGAAAATCTATATTGTTTTTTGGATTTGGCGATCAACATCAGATTTCTTATATAAATTATTAAACCGGTTGCCTGACCGATGATAAAAACGGGATCTTGTCTTTTAATGGCATAAACAAGTAAAAGTGCGCCTCCTGCCAGAGAAAAATACCAAAAAGCAATTGGAATATGGCTCTCCTTCTTTCTCTCGGAAGAGATCCATTGAATAAAAAATCTCATGAAGAAGAGACCCTGTGCAACAAAACCTAATATTACCCAATAATCCCACGTCAACTTATATTCTCCTCGAATTCATATCGAATAATTCTCTTCTGCATCCATCGGATTGCGAATGCATCAGCCAGAGCGCGAAAGATCCTATTAGTTACCCCATATTTACTAATCCCAAATTGTCTCTCTCTATGATTAACCTTTACCTCTACAACCCTGAACCCTTCCATTTTTGCAAGTGTCGGGAAGAATCTATGGAGCCCTTTGTATAGTTTAAATCTCTCAACTACAGATCTTCTGAATGCTTTCAGGGAACATCCTGTGTCTTTGATATCCTCCTGATTCAACCAATTACGAACACCATTAGCAATCTTTGACGATATTTTTTTTATTACAGGGTCATTTCTCTTCCACCTCCAGCCACAGGCAACGTCAGCATGTTCAAGGGCCTCGATGACCTTCGGTATATCATTTGGGTCATTCTGAAGATCTGCATCGAGAGTAATTATAATTCCACCCTTTGCGGCTCTGAAGCCTGCATCAAAAGCAGCAGTTTGTCCGCAATTAGTTTTAAATTTTATATGTTTGATTTTTGCATCAGATTTTGAAAAATTCTTCAAGAGATCACTGCTACCATCACTGCTACCATCATCAACACAGATTACTTCGTATGGAACTTCCAAGGCATTCATTACTGGAAGAAGTTCAGAAAACAGAGGTTCAATAGAATCTTTTTCGTTATAAATAGGAATAACGACAGAAATCATTCTTGCTCCTGAAATTACCAATGTAGATACGGGGTTGGATCATGTCAAACTACCCTTGCCCGCTTAAATTATAAGCATTATAGTCCATTACTATGTCTCAAAAATCAATCTATTCAGTGCCTATCCAAGGTTTAAAGAGGTGGTTTGTTTTACAGCGTGAACAGCCATTTCGCGCAACCCAGGTTGCTCAGTGGGTGTATAAAGAGAACTTAGTAGATTTTGAGAGAATGACAAACCTTTCAACTGATTTGAGAAGAAAGCTTTCCGCCGATTGGCAGTTTACAAGGTTGGAATTACTGAAATTACAAAAATCAGCTCTGGATGGCACAAGAAAGATACTCTTTCGATTGTCTGATGGAGAGACAATTGAAACAGTTTTAATTCCAGATGAAGGTAGACTGACTTTGTGTATTTCCAGTCAGGTCGGTTGCAAGATGGGGTGCAGTTTCTGTCTGACAGCAGAACAGAAATTGCAGAGGCAATTAAAAGCGGATGAAATTGTTGCTCAGTTTTTAGAGGCGCGTCGAATTTTAGAACCGGGTGAGAGAATTTCTAATATAGTTTTTATGGGGATGGGGGAGCCATTAGATAATTTTGATGAGGTTAAGAAAGCAATTGAGGTTATATCTGATCAACAAGGTTTAGGTTTTGGAAGAAGGAAGATTGCAATCTCAACCGTTGGTGTGGCGCCTAATATGATCAGGGTGTTGAAAGAGATTAGGGTTCGACTTGTTTTATCGTTGAATGCAGTCTCCGACGAGCTTCGCAGGGAGATTATGCCAATTGCAAGAAAATATTCTTTGGATTATCTATTGCAGACGCTTCGCGAACTTCCTATTTCAGACAAAAATCCCATTATGATTGCATATACATTGTTGTCAGGTGTGAACGATTCTGATGAAGATGCATATAAATTAGTTAGGTTATTAAAAGGAATTCCATGCAAAATTAATCTGATCCCCTACAATCCATATCCGGGTTCAAAATTCAGTCGCCCAACCGAGGAGCGATGGAAATCTTTTCATAAAATTGTTCTAAGTAATCACTATGTTGTTACGACCAGAATAAGTGGAGGTCTTGATATCCTTGCCGCTTGTGGGCAGCTGAGGTCAGCAAATAATTTAGATTAAGAAATAGACAATTTGCCTCCGTCACCAATTGCTTAATACTTGCACCACAAAATTAATCATATTAGCTTTACTTCGAAGAGATGCCCGACGCCCTTCGGGCTGGGCATGACGAAGGAGGCAGCTTGTGGGTGAAACAATAATTGGTGTCATCGGTGGCAGTGGTCTCTATGAGATGGAGGGTTTGAGTAATAAAAAAGAGGTTTCAGTTAAGACACCGTTTGGTGCACCATCTGATGCGATTCATTCAGGGACAATGAATGATGTTAAACTCCTTTTTCTCCCAAGGCATGGAAAAGCGCATCGTCACGGACCTTCTGAGGTAAATTACCGGGCAAATATTTACGCATTAAAAAAGTTGGGTGCTGAAAAGGTGATCTCACTCAGCGCGGTGGGTAGTTTGAAGAAAGAGATCAAGCCTGGTGATATAGTTTTGGTTGACCAGTTTATCGATAGAACCAAAGGTATCAGGCCCAGCACATTTTTTGAGGATGGGATTGTTGCTCATGTTGGTCTTGGTGATCCGACATGTGATGAGTTGAGGGGGGTGTTAAGGGATGGGGCTAATGCGGCAGGTGCAACGCTACATGTTGGTGGAATCTATGTCTGCATTGAGGGACCACAGTTTTCAACGCGTGCCGAATCTAATCTTTACAGATCATGGAACGCTGATGTTATTGGGATGACAAATATTCCAGAATCGAAGTTGGCCAGGGAGGCAGAGCTTTGTTATGCGACGGTTGCACTGGCTACGGACTATGACTCATGGCATGAAGAAGAAGAGGCGGTTAGCGCGCTTAAGGTGCTAGAGGTTATTGCCAAAAATGTTTCAGTGGCAAAAAAGATAATAAAGGAGACCTCGTCCAGGATTTCCAAAACCAAAAAATGTACATGTGGTGCATCCTTGCAGCATGCATTTGTTACCCGCGCTGAAAATATTCCAAAAGAGACTTATAAGCGATTGGAACTGATTATTGGTAAGTACATAAAGAAGAATCGATAATGAGCAACAAAATCCGTCATTGCGAGCGCACGTCATTGCGAGCGAAGCGAAGCAATCTCATCGTAGAGATCCCTCGTTTCACTCGGGATGACGAAAAAGAGATCCCTCGTTTCACTCGGGATGACGAAAAAGAGATCCCTCGTTTCACTCGGGATGACGAA
>MGRR01000006.1:20551-23308 GCA_001798265.1 Deltaproteobacteria bacterium RIFCSPHIGHO2_12_FULL_43_9 | reverse complement strand
AAAGAGCAAATATACTTCGAACCACGTCCTCTAGATAAAGTTTTTCAATTTGAAATGGATACTTACCAGACTCAATTCTTGCCAGATCGAGAAGATCACCAATTAAAGCAGACAACCGTTCCGAGTTGGCAAGAATCGCAGAGGTAAAAGATTCAGCATTAATTTTATCTTCTAATGCCCCGTTCAATAAAGTCTCCGCATTGGCTTTTATTATCGTCACGGGAGTGCGTAGTTCATGAGAAACATTCGCAACAAAATCCCGACGTATTCGTTCCAACTTACGTATTTCGGTTACATCACGAAAAACAATAACACAGCCCCCGCTTCCCCTGAGTGGCGATATTGTGGCCAGCAACTGCTTTGTCTCATGCGCGGAGAGCTCAAATTCCACACTGTCACTTTTTCCCCCGAGGCCCGCTTCAATAATCTCATTAAAGATGGGGACTCTGACCGTCTCAATAAGTGCAACCCCCTCTGACAATCCTTCCACGTCAAGCAGGTTCTCTGCCTCCTTATTAATGATGGTTATCCGGCGATCAGAATCTACCGCTATAACAGCCTCCCTCATACTATTTAGAACCACTTTGAATTTATCTCGTTCATCTGCAAGATTATGTACGGTTCTCTTGAGCTCCTCTTCGATTTTATTGAAGGATGCAGCAAGACCACCCACCTCATCATCGAACGTACTCGCAATCTTACGTCTAATTTTAAACCCCGCACTTTGATGAACACTGCGGACCAGGTCTCTAAGAGAGCGGAAAAAAATATTAGACGCGATAAGGCTCATCAACATTGCAAGGACCAATCCAAGAATTCCCGAAACAATGATAAGAATCTTTAGCTGCGAAAGTACAATCTCAATTATCGCCTTAACTTTTTCCGGATCACTTAAAAATGCCGTTAATTTCGCATCCAAACCTTTTTTGAGTGAGTAATGAAGAAAAACACCACTGACAGAGCCAACAACCAGAAGCACTGTTGTTGAAACAAAAAAAATTTTTCCCCTAAAACCGAGTTTCAATGACTCTCTCCGTCAACGCCAGCATTAAATCGGTACCCCACACCCCTTATTGTTTCTATAAAATCACCTGCGTTTCCCAGTTTTTCTCTTAATCGTTTCACGTGCGTGTCAACAGTCCTTGTAGTAATAGCCGCCTGAATCCCCCAAACATCATCCAAGAGTTTGTCGCGCGTCTGAACCCGCCCCTTTCTGGCAAGCAGCATTTTAAGTAGTTTAAATTCCAGCAAGGTTAAATTTATCTCATTTCTGTCAACCCAAACCTTGTGCGCCTCCGCGTCTATTTCAATTGGCCCGAAATTTAATTTCATCGCTTCGCCCTCAGTTTCGCCGCTTCTTCTGAGTAAAGCCTTCACACGAAGAACAAGCTCACGGATACTGAACGGCTTGACGACATAATCATCCGCACCAAGCTCAAAACCCACAACCCTGTCAATCTCCTCTCCCTTGGCCGTTACCATCATTACTGGAATATTTTTAGTTGCAGCATTATTTTTTAATTGGCGACAAATCTCAGTACCAGGAAGATCGGGTAACATTAAATCCAGGATTATCAGCTGCGGTTTTGGATCTCTCATTGCCAAACCAAGCCCATCCTTCCCGTTCCGGGATGAACGGGTTAAAAAACCACTCTTTTGAAGATTATATTCAAGAATAGATACAAGATCCTTTTCATCTTCTATAATCAGAATGTAGCTAGCCATTTTTCCTTCCAGGTAATTTCCATGAATAATTCAAGAAGAATCAGAGAAGAGTTGCTAAAAACCCACTAAAGCGATCCCTAAAATCAGGGCTTTATATATCATGAATGCCATAATAAAATAGTGCTCCCTACGTGCAGGAAGTATCCAGTGGAAAATGGCTCCCCGCGCCGGATTCGAACCAGCGACCCGGTGATTAACAGTCACCTGCTCTACCAACTGAGCTAGCGGGGAATCTTTCAAAGATAAGGGTGAAAAATTAGCTTGTCATAGAGGGTGAGTCAATAGCAGAAGTTGCTGTTTTCATTTGTAATAAAACCTTTTTGGCAACCCCTTTCAGTGTTTCTATTACACCCAATCCACGAACTGCTATCGCCTCAAATTCCGGTAGTACCAAATAATTTAATCTCCTGCTCATCTCAGAAAGAGGGGAAACATTCGGAAGGTCTCTTTTGTTGTACTGGAATATAACCGGAATCGAGGTAAGGCTATCCCCCTGTTGTTGCAGATGATATTCAAGGTTTTTTAAAGACTCCAGATTTGCTTCCATACGTTGAACCTGGCTATCAGCCACAAAGACAACCCCGTCCGCGCCTTTTAAAATTAATCTTCTGCTTGCGTCATAAAATACCTGACCCGGAACGGTGTAGAGGTGGAATCTGACCCTAAAGCCGCGAATCGTCCCCAAGGCCAATGGCAAAAAGTCGAAAAAAAGTGTTCTTTCAGTATTTGTAGCCAGACTGATTAATCTACCCTTTGAATCATTTGATGTACGATGGTAGAGATACTGAAGATTTGTCGTCTTACCGCCCAGCCCCGGGCCATAATAGACAATCTTACAATTTATCTCTTTAGTCGTGTAGTTTACAAAAGACATTAGTCAAACCCTAGTGCGTCATCAACCTCAGCTTCACTTAATGCTTCAAATAAATTTTTAGGTTTCGGTTTAGTTATCAAATCCTCAAAAGCTGGCTCTCTTTTTCTGGTCTCCTCAGCAGCGCTTACTTTTCCGAGCATCCTCTCAAGCTCCTTGCG
>MGRR01000006.1:11304-20541 GCA_001798265.1 Deltaproteobacteria bacterium RIFCSPHIGHO2_12_FULL_43_9 | reverse complement strand
TATTAAAATCTCTTCATTCCCCAGCTTTGTAACATAGAAATGATTACTTTCTCCTTCCAAAGAAACCCCTTTGCACTCCCCGGCACCTATTACCCCTCCGATTGCAAATGCCGCGACAAGCACCCCGCTTGCCAAGGCCGCGATGGAGGTGAGATCCAGATTGTGAATCTCTCCCGATGCATCCACAAGGTGCCCATCTGATTTTAGAACAATCGCGCTCCTTGCCTTAGATTCGTCACAAAGTTGTCTCAAGCTATGATGAAATGACGAGGATGATGTTAGTTCCACTAGTTTCGAACCTCAGTCCTATTTAACAGCGCGCGACCCAGTGTTACCTCATCCACATATTCTAACTCCGCACCCATAGGAATGCCAAGGGATAGACGGCTTATCTTTACACCTTTGGGATGAAGAATTTTAGCAAGGAAAAGGGCTGTAACCTCCCCCTCGATGGTCGGGTTGGTGGCTAAAATAACCTCTCTTATCCCCCCACCATCAACCCTTCTAACCAACTCCTTAATTTTCAACTGTTCTGGCCCGATTCCCTCAAGCGGGGAAAGCGCCCCATGTAAAACGTGGTATCTTCCACGAAATTCTCTATTCCTATCGATGGCAAATAGATCCTGTGGGGTCTCAACAACACAAAGAATGTCGTCAAGCCTGCGAGAATCGACACAATGGAAACAGGGATCCTTTTCAGTAAGATTTGTGCAAACTGAACATAACTTTACGCGCTCCTTAACCTGAACAAGCTGTTCAGAGAGGCTACGAACATAAGCATCCGGAGCTCTATAAAGAAAAAAGGCGAGCCGCGTAGCGCTCTTTTCACCAATCCCCGGAAGCCTATGGAGCTCCTCGATTAAAGATTGTAATGGATGAGCGCTATTCATCTAGCCACCCAAAAGACCAGGAAACGGGAGCCCCCCTGTTACTTTTCCAAGTTCAGCCGCGACCAACTCCTGTGATCTTTTAATCCCCTGGTTAACGGCTGACAAAATCAGATTCTGCATCATTCCTTTGTCCCCGCCCTTAATAATCTCATCCTCGATCTCTAGTGAAACAATTTCTTGTCTTCCATTAACAATTACCTTAACCATGCCACCACCACTCGATGCCTCAACAGTACGACCGGCAAGCTCCTCCTGAAGCTGTTGAAGTTTCGACTGTGCTTCCTTGGCCTGTTGCATTATTTGTTGAAAACTTTCACCAAATTCTTTCACAACACCCTCCTCTCTAATTATGATGAAACAACCTCTCCCCTGAAAATCTTCTTTGCCTCCTCCACAATTGAATCGTGACTCATGTCACTATTCAAAGCCCCATCCCCCCTCTCTACCACACTAGGGGTTCGCGATTTATTTTTATTCGTCAGCGTAGATATCTTCAGACTCAGCGATTTTGTAAAATACTCCCTGGCAAACTTCTCAAAATGCCTTTTATGATCAGGATCAGAAAGCTGCTTTCCACAGAAAGAGCCATCCTCGTAACCAATTACAATCTCCCGGTCATTTAAATCCACCAGTTGCCCCTCTTCGAGAATCGTAGCCAACAATGGTTTCTTCCCCTTAACAACCTGTATAAACCTGTCCCAGTCCTCTTTTGTCGGTTCAAGAAGTATTGGACTCGATACATTTGCGTCAGATTCAGCATTGACCTCCATGTTAAGAGTAGTTTTTGGAGAATTGTGCACCTCTTCAACATTATCTAAGCGGGAAAGTATCTCTGCGATAGGGACCAGCTTTTCAATGGTCATCAATCGCAAAACCATCATTTCAAAGATTTGCCTCGGGAATTGCGCCCGGGCAATTTCACCCTGTGCTCTCAACACAAAACGAAACCATTCATAAACCTGCATTGCGCTCACCTGTGTTGAAAGCATTCTATATTCCTGTTTTTCCCCCTCGCTAAGATCCGGGAGTTCAAAGTCGGGAGCAGCAACAATTACAGATACATTCCTACAGGCCTCCAAAAGCGCCTTAACAACCTGGCTAATATCGTAACCGGCATCATAAACCTCTCTAATAATCTCTAATACTCTTTTTCCATCACGATTAATTATCGCCCGTAGAATCTCTATCGGATACACAGAATCTACGACCCCAAGAACCTCGGAAACCTGTGCCTCCGTTATATTTTGACCGGCATACGCGTACGCCTGATCGAGCAAACCCAGCGCATCCCTAAGACACCCTTCCGATTCCCTCGCTATCAAACTCAAACTTTTGGGGGGGACAATTATTTGTTCTCTATTCGTTAATTGCACCAAATAATCAACGATTTGAGGCGCAGCTACGCGTTTAAAATCATATATCTGACATCTCGAATGAATTGTCACAGGTATCTTCTGGGGTTCTGTTGTTGCAAATATAAAATAGACATGGGGTGGTGGTTCCTCCAGTGTTTTCAGGAATGCATTGAAAGCACTCCCTGAAAGCATATGAACCTCATCAACGATGTATACCTTGAATTTCCCCGTTGTTGGTAAATAATTTATATGTTCTCTCAGTTCCCGAATGGAATCGACACCATTATTTGAAGCGCCATCGATCTCCTGAACATCAATGGCCTTCCCCGCGGTAATCTCTTCACAAGAAAGACATTTGTTGCACGGCTCTCCCCCCTTTCCATCCTCACATCTTAAAACCTTGGCCAAAATCCTCGCGGTTGACGTCTTCCCAACCCCCCTCGGCCCGGTAAAAAGAAACGCGTGTGCAACACGATTATTTATAACCGCATTAATAAGAGTTTTAGTAACATGTGATTGTCCAACAACATCTGAAAACAACTGGGGACGATATTTTCGCGCTAGCACAAGATACGACATTGGCACCTCATAATTGTTACTGGTAGCCAAGAAGTTTAAAGCACGTTGGTCACCAATGCTAATTACAAATATCCAAAGACTCAAATATCATTCAAGTCTTGGCGGAGAGGGAGGGATTCGAACCCCCGGTACAGTTTCCCGTACTGCAGTTTTCAAGACTGCCGCCTTCAACCACTCGGCCACCTCTCCTCAAGGTTTCAAAGAAAGCTTGCAATAGATCTTTACACTCTTTTTCTAAAATTCCACTAATTACTTCCGGATGATGATTGGATCTAGGATCATTAAATAATTGATACGAAGAATCAACTGCACCGAATCTCTCTTCTCTGCATCCATAAACAATTAATGGAATTCTAGATTGAATTATCGCGCCCGCGCACATCGCGCATGGCTCTGCGGTAATATATAAAATCGTATCTAAAAGTCTCCAGTTATTTAATTTTTTAGCGGCCTCTCTAATAACTAGGATTTCCGCATGTGCAGTGGGGTCGTTAAGTGTTTCCTTGCTATTATATGCTTCTGCAATTTTTTGGGGACAGACATCATTGTGAACGGCATCGGCCACAATGATGTCTGTCCCCAAGTCTTCAGAATGACGTACTAATATCGCTCCAATTGGAACCTCGCCCTTAGTTGCACCGATTTTTGCAAGTTTTATAGCCTTCTTCATCCAATAATTATGTGCTGATTCCATGATCTACGGAGGGTACCAGAGCAGTTATGCCTGGTCAAAACCATAGAGCATCTCCTTAGGTAATTGACGAATAAACTTAATAGGTTATCCTGTCGTTCTATGGAAGGAGTTAAATCATGAGACTTGAGGGTGATGGAATTTTACTTAGAATCTACATAAATGAAACTGATAAGTTTGAAGGAAAGCCTCTTTCTCAGGTGATAGTAGACTTCTTAAGAAAAAATGGCATCGCGGGGGCAACTGTAATTCATGGATCTACTGGATTTGGTGCACATAGCACAATACATGACGTAAAAGCGCTGAGGGTCTCTGAGGACCTCCCTGTAATTATTGAAACAATTGATACCAGTGACAAGCTGGATAAGATCTTTCCAGAGCTGGAAAACATGATCAAAGAGGGATTAATCATTGCGCAGAAGGTCCATGTGCGAAAGTATGTGGCGCGTGGGGGGTAGTAGGATGGGAAATGGTTGGCCTGTTTTTCAAATACATTGTCCCGCTTATAATTAAACCGGCACCCATTAGAGAAAATGCTATCTGAGAACCCAAATGCTCAATAATAAATCCCCATATTAATGCGCCAATTGGCAACATACCCAGAAACATCATCGAATATATTCCCATAACCCTTCCGCGCATATTGTCACTAACGACCATCTGGACCAATGTGTTGGAAGAGGCCGCCTGAACAATTGCGGCAAAACTTAATCCCGCGATAATTATCATTCCAAGTGGAACATATGGAATTAATGCAAATAACAGGATCCCGATCCCAAACCAGAGATTCGCAAGACCGATCCTGTTTGGAAGAGATACAATTCTGACACGTTGTACAAGTGTAAGTGCGGCAGTCATTGCGCCAGCTCCCGAACATGCCATTACCCATCCGTAAAGTGTTGCATTCCCGGCAAGTACATTCTTGATATACGGTGGTAGTAAAACAAGGAATGGCATCCCCATAAGCCCTGTATATGCCACGAGCAATAATGTTTTTCTTGTTGCTTCGTCACTAAATGAAGAAACAAACCCCTGCCTGATATTGTAAAAGACAGATTCGCTCACTTCACTCTTTACAAATGGCACGAGTTTTAAAGAATAGAGACTGAATATAACGGCTAAAAAACTTAGAGCATTAATTGTAAAACAAACCCCTTCACCAAACGTAGCAATGATAGCGCCGGCAATAGCTGGCCCAATCATGCGAGCGCCATTAAACATAGCAGCATTGATACCAATCGCGTTTGGTAAATCATCTAGACCAACCATATGAATTATGAGCGCTTGTCTGGCTGGAATCTCAAATGCAAAGGTAACCCCCAGCAAAAATCCCAATATCATTAGGTGCCAGACATTAATTATTCCGCTTAAGGTAAGATACGCTAAAATAGCAGCCAGAATCATCTCTGTAATCTGGGCAATCTTCACAATAGTCAGACGATTAAATCTATCTGCCAATCCGCCGGTAAATGGACCTAAAATTAATAAAGGAATATTTGATAAAAACCCCATTACCCCAAGGAGCGCTGCTGACCCGGTAAGTCTATAGGTCAACCAACTGGTTGCAATGCTTGCCATCCAGGTACCAATCAGCGAAATGCCCTGCCCGACAAAAAAGATTGAAAAATTCCTATGCTGAAATGGACGCAATATTGGCCATAATGCTTGTTGGGAATTATTCGGATTATTCTCAGATGACATGCTAGAATCTCTTAAAGTAAACTTGAAATTACAGAGGCAACATGCCTAAGTCAATGATAACACTTACTTTACTCCTCTTTACATCGATTGCATACCCATTGCCAGCATCTGAAACGTTAGGCACATTCTATTCCTCAGATAGTGGCTATCTTAAACTAGCAACCTATGTTGCTCTTAATAATGCTGGGCCTTACCAAATCTCACCTAGCCTGAAATCACCTGCAAACCTCTATAAATTATCTAAGGCACAAAAGATCTGCTTTAACGTGAAAGACCTTATAGAATTCATTCCTAAAGATTTGCCTCTCAATGAAGCTGAAGCCTACCTTCCAACAACAGAAAAAACCACCGTTGTCCCAGGTTCAATAATCCGGTCCGAACGGGAGGGAGTCTGTTACTTATTGCAAAAAGGTGAAAGGCAAATAACGGAAGAAGATTTCAACTACGCACTTAAAGAGGCGCAAGCCCTTTTCAGTTCTTTTAGGGGGATAGAAAATATCCCAGAAGAAAATCAAATTGAATTAACCAAGCTCTGGAGCAGGGGAAAAACGGTGGATCGAAAAATTAAACGCCTGTCTAAATATTGGAAAAGAAAAATCCAATATACTCCGGAATCCCTGAATTTATTATTAAGTTATCTAAAAGAAAACCCTGACAAAAACATTCTTCAGGCAATGTTCAAATATAATCTCAGCGATTGTGGCCCAAAAAACTTCGCGCTTGGTGTCTCAATCTGGGAACTCTCAAAACATTCGGTTCCCGTTCGTCTAAACTATGCCATCTGGCTCAGACCAATCAGCAAAGATGAAACCCCCCTGACAACGGACCGACTGCATATCCACGTCGAATATCTAGTCAAAAGCAAAAAGTGGAAATATGAATGGAAAACTGCGGAGTCGGCGTTTGATACAAGTGTATACAGAAAAATATATAATAAATAGATTCTTAAGTATTTATTAATCAAAGAGGACGAAACTTGGGAAATAGGATATATTGTTTCAAGACAGGTTTGTCATAAGTCTATAGGAGGCAGTTGAGAATATCGGAGGAACAGCAAGGGGGATAAGTTGGCCCATCACACGCTAAAAACAGCTTATTCAGGTCTTGTAAATCGTTTGAACAGATCTCCGCAGGGAGCACCGCCATCCGAGTCATTGTACAAAATACTGAAAATTCTTTTCTCCGAAAAGGAAGCACGGCTGGTTTCACTTCTTCCAATTAGGCCGTTTACCGCAAAACAGGCAGGCCGCTTATGGAAAATGAATTCCGTGGATACCCAAAATATTCTGGATGTGCTCTCCAGCAGGGCGCTTCTTGTTGATATAGATTACAAGGGTAAATATTTTTACGTTTTGCCCCCTCCTATGGCCGGGTTCTTTGAATTTTCAATGATGCGTGTTCGCGGCGACATCGACCAGAAATTGCTGAGTGAACTTTTTTACCAGTATCTTAATACTGAAGAGGATTTTGTCCGTGAGCTGTTTGCCACCGGAGAGACGCAGCTTGGCAGGACATTTGTGCATGAACCGGCGCTTTCCGATGAAAATGCGCTTCATGTTTTGGACTACGAAAGAGCAACCGAGGTCATTCAAAACTCCACCTGCATGGGAGTTGGGAACTGTTATTGCCGTCATAAAATGGAGCATCTGGGCAAGGCATGCAGCGCACCAATGAATATATGCATGACATTTAATAACGCAGCGGCATCTCTCGTCAGGCATGGGCATGCGAGGAGGGTCGACGTGGTCGAAGGACTGGATCTTTTACGCCTGGCCTATGAAAAAAATCTGGTTCAATTTGGCGAGAATGTGCGTGAAGAGGTTAATTTTATATGCAACTGTTGTGGATGCTGCTGTGAGGCTATGCTTGCGGCGCGCAGGTTTGCCGTATGGAACCCAATACTCACAACCAATTTTATTCCGGTGGTAAAACCCCAGGGTTGCAACGGATGCGGCCGATGCATAAATGTTTGTCCTGTTGAAGCGATGGCACTTACTTCTGCTCATAACCCAACGTATCCAAAAATGAGGGTGGCAAAACTGAACGAGGATATATGTCTTGGTTGTGGACTCTGTGTTCGGGCCTGTAACAGGGATAGTCTCCATCTGCGTGCCAGGGAAAAAAGGGTTATAACCCCCAGAAATACATTGCAGAGAACCGTATGGATGGCTATTGAACGGGGCAAACTGCAAAATTTGATTTTTGATAATAGGGTCTTATTCAGTCACAGGGCACTGGCATATGTTTTGGGCATAATTTTAAAACTGCCACCAATGAAACTGAACGCGGTCAGAACGCAGATGAAATCGAGATATGTTGAAAATCTCATGTCACGCAAAGGCTTTGTTCAACAAACATAGCACAACAGTAAAATCAGCATTCAACACAAATGTATACAGAAAAATTTATAATAGATAGATTCTTAAATAATAATTAGTTACTATGCCGCCAGTGTATTTAGGAGAATCCATGAAAAAACTATCAAAAATAATCCCACTTTTACTAATTGTTTTCTCTTTTAATGCTTACGCGGATTTCGATGTAGATTATAAAATCAGAAGGCTTGAGGGTGATGTCAGGGATTTACAATATGCGTTACAAGACGAGCAAAGAGAAAGAAGATATCTTGAAACAAGGGTTAGAAACCTGGAGATGAAATTAAATAAGATAGAATTTTTGGAACAAGATGAAGGACTCCAAAAATGAAGATAGCGCTCTATGTTCTTTCATCCTTTTTTATCGTTCAAAGCGCGTTCGCATTTCCATTCAACTGCCCAGATGATGAAAACCGCAACAATCAGGATTGGACTTTCATAGATTGCGTTCACGACCCAATTGATTGTGAGTTGCTAGCCTGGCGTTGTGAATACGATGAATACAAATATAAATACAGAGGATATCCCTGTTCAAACAGGGTCTACATGCGTTTTGCGTGTTATGGGAGAGAAAGATTAAACAGCCCGGGTAACGCCAACTAACAATCAACGAAAAGTGCCATTGTTTTTGTTTAAAAGTAACTGTTTTAGGTGGAGGATTTCATGAAATTAATCGTATCATTATTTTCCCTTTTCTTACTGTACTCTTTCTCAAATGAAGCTGCCGCCCTGTGGAATGGTAAAATATTTGCTGGAGGCATTGATAATGAAATATCTTTTGATGATCTTATTAAAAATCTAGGGAATGCGGATATTATCGTATTAGGTGAAGAGCACGACAATTTCTTAATCCAGATTGCGGAATCAAATATAATCAAATCTGTAGTCTTAGACAAAGGTTCTGAGGGTAACTTTAATTTAGCCTGGGAATTCCTTAATTTTAGTGACCAGGATCGTATTCAAAATTTATATACCCGATTCACAAAAGGAGAAATAAATAGCGTAGATTTTCTAAAGGAAACCGTTAATAGCGGGGCTTCTTACGCCGTTGTTATTGAATCGCTTCGGGAAATGGAGGGGGATATTAAGGCTATAAATTTATCGCGTCTGGAAAAAAGACCAGTGGTTGTCGGCGGACTATCTGCCATAGATCCAAGCCTGATTCCCGACGGCTTCAATTACGGGAGCTCTAATTACTATCAGCGTTTTGAAAAAATAATGGCTGGACACACTACGCCAGAAAAACTTTCTAATTATTGGGATGCCCAATGTTTGACAGATGATGTTATGGCGTTTCATGTGACCAACGCAGCAGACAAATTAACCTTCGTAATTACAGGAAGTTTCCATGCAGACTTTGGTGATGGAGTAGTACAAAGGCTGAGAATAAGATCCCCGGAGAAAAGCATCGTTGTTGTTAGATTCGTTGATGCCTCTGAATATAAAGAAGAAGAACTAGAAAATGTAATAATAGATCCAAACTACGGCGCAATTGCCCCATTTGTCCTTTTTGTAAATGAGCCGCTATTTTAAACGTTAATTGCCAACCCAGCCCTTACATTCTGGGGAATTTTGATAGGTTTGCCCTTGTCTGCACCAATAAAAACCACTAATGAGCTTGCTTCACCCGCCTTTTTCTCTTCACT
>MGRR01000006.1:0-11298 GCA_001798265.1 Deltaproteobacteria bacterium RIFCSPHIGHO2_12_FULL_43_9 | reverse complement strand
CCATATCTCGTATTTAATCAAAAGCGAAGGCCCGCCAACATTCTCTATCCATGCCCTTGTTTCAACAGTTTGGCTCAATTTTATCGGACTCAGGTATTTACAATTAATCTCTCGTACAACAATGAATATTCCATTTTTATGCAGGTCATCGATCGAGATACCCCTTTGTTCCAACATCTCCAACCTGACAGCCTCCATCCACTCAAGCCATTTCGCATGGTAGACAAAGCCGGTGACATCAGTATCACTGAAATATATTCTTTTTTTAAAAACCGTTATTCCACTATTAAGCATGTTCATTACTAAACCCTGAATCTTCTTCTAATCATAAATCGGCGGAGAAACAATGCTTAATATGAACATTTATTAATCAGAATTATTTTAAAATATTTGATGTTTTTATACACAAATTAAAAATGGTAATTGATTTAGCCTTGTATTATCTTTTATGTATTCATGTACATTCGATATCTTGTTACATTTTTCATTATTTTTTCTCTATTTTGCAAAAATAGTTATGCATCTGGATTAACACTTGAAGGCTATCTGGAACAGGTTCGCTATGGGAATCTGGAGTACCAGGCGGCTATAGAAAAGTCTGAAGGGGCTGTTGAGCGTTTTGCTCAAGGTAGCTTATTATTCTCTCCGTCCGCTTTTAGTGAATTTTCATGGACTGATGATAGAAGCCTTTTGCTCCAGCTCGCCAATCTTGGAACCCGTAATAAAATCGAAGAGCTTGCGGCGGGAATTTCAATGCTCACCAGGTTTGGTCTATTGGGTAAGGTTTCATATAATCTGCAACGAACCGAGCTTTTTGGAGCACCCCCTACTTTTGATCCGAATAACAAATTTTTCTTTACATTCATTGCGTTGGAATTCTCAGAGTCACTCTGGCAGGATTTATTTGGAAAACAATCAAGGCTTAAAGAGATTTCGATAGAAAAAGGGGCACGGGCAACATATACCAGTGAAAAATACAATTCCATTGTCGCTCTAGTACATGCGGAAAAAGCCTACTGGAGACTGGTTGCCGCCAGAGAGCTTGTAAAAATTCATCAGGAATCATTCGACAGGGCCGGGAAACTAAAAGAGTGGCAGGAAAAAAGGGTAAGGCAGCGGCTTAGTGAAGATTCAGATCTGATTCAAGCAATAGCGGCGCTGAAATTAAGGGAGCTGGATTATAAAACCGCAATTATCGATCTTGAAATTGCGGAAAGAGGGTTTAATGAGTTCAGGGGAAGGTCTGACAAAATTGCAAAAGAAACTGTTGTTTTCCCCGCTTTAGATGAGATTCTGGCAAGACCGTTGCCTGAATTTAAGGGTGCAAAGCTGGATGTTGAGGCCGCCCGACACAACGTTGAGGTATCAAGGGCCAATTTGGAGATAGCCCGTGACAAACAACTTCCAACATTTTCATTTTATGGCTCCGCTGCACTTAAGGCGAGGGATGAAAACCTACAAATCGCAACTGGTGATGTAATTGGAACAGAATATCCCGTCATTAAACTTGGCTTGAACCTGACAATACCCCTCGATTTTAAAACAGCCTCTGATGTTAAATCAGGTTATCTAAAAGAGATTATCGGAACGGAAAAACTTTATCAGCGAAAACTGGAGGAGCAGGAGTTTCAGAGAGAGGATTTAATAAAGAAGATCATTGAAAACAGGGAGCGTTTGAAAATATTGGTTGATCTCGAGGGCGTCCAAAAAATAAAACTGGATACCGAGCGTGAACGCCACAAACAGGGAAGGAGCACTACATATCAGGTATCCTTGTTTGAGCAGGATTATCTGTCTGCTCAAATAAATAAAGTAAGCGCAGTTTACCAGTTTTTGGCACTATATGCCGAGGCGAAAAAATTCCAGAGTGAGGAATCATGAACCTACCGGATCTGTCTATAAAAAGACCCATATTTATAAGTTGCTTGTTTATTTTGAGTATTGTACTTGGAACAATCTCTCTGTCTAAACTTGGGGTGGATCTCTTTCCAAATGTAAATTTCCCAGTAGTTGTTGTTTCTACGAACTATCTAGGAGCAAGCCCCGAGGAGATTGAATCACTCATCTCAAAACCACTTGAGGACGCATTTAGCACACTTCCGGGTATTCAAAAGATAAGCTCTGATAATTCCGAGGGATTTAGTGTCGTTGTAACGGAATTCACCCTGGATACCAACAGCAGAGAGGCTGAGCAGTTGGTAAAAGATAAGGTTTTCACTGTACGAAACAGGCTTCCTGATGGAAGTGATGATCCCTATGTCCGCTCGTTTGATCCATTAGAACAGCCAATTCTCGTTTTATCGATTACTGCCGACTTGAACAGAACCGACCTGTATGATCTTGCTGATCAGGAAATACGTCCATTCATAGAACAGGTAAAAGATGTCGGCTCTGTAAGCCTGTTTGGTGGAAGGAAAAAGGAGATACGGGTTTTACTCGACAGGAAATTATTAAAGGAAAAAAACTTATCGGCATCAGCCGTAGTAAATCAGCTTGCAAACTCAGGGAAAAATATTCCAGCTGGCAAAGCAAGCACCGGAGAACGGGAATCAATAGTCAGGACAATCGGTGAATACAATACGACTGAAAGTATTGAAAATACATTGGTCAATTTCTACGGAAATGAGGTCCCAACAAGGGTAAAAGATGTTGGAACTGTTGTAGAAACGCTGGAAGATGAACGCTCCAGAACCTTAGTCAACGGAAATCCCGCCTTAACATTGAGGGTTCTTAAGCGGTCTGGAGCAAATACCGTTGAGGTTGCCGAAAATGTAAAAAAGAGGATTAACAAGTTAAATAATACATTTAAAGCCCGCTTCAAGGATTTTGACATCACTATCGTTCGTGATGGTGCCAAGCCTATAATGAAGAATGTCTCTGATGTTCAGGAATCAATTATCCTTGGAATTTTGCTCACAATCCTTGTCGTCTTTCTATTTCTTGGCAACGCCCGTTCAACCATTATTACAGGGCTTGCCCTTCCAAACTCACTACTCGGCGCCTTTATTCTAATGGCACTGGCTGGATTTACTGTAAATATCATGACCCTACTGGCACTCAGCCTCACGGTTGGACTTCTAATCGATGACGCCATTGTCGTTCGGGAAAATATTTTTAGGCACATTGAACTTGGAAAACCACCAAAGGAGGCGGCAAGTTTCGGAACCAAAGAGGTTACCCTCGCCGTTGTCAGCACAACACTGACCGTTATGGCGGTTTTTGGTCCAATCGCCTTTATGGAAGGAATTGTCGGACAATTTTTTAAAGAATTTGGCCTCACGGTCTGCTTCGCGATGCTAATAAGCCTTTTAGACGCATTAACAATGGCCCCTATGCTCTCGGCATATTTCGCCGGGAAACCGAAGGAGAAACCAAAAAATAGATTTAGATTATTTATTTCAAAAATCCTCGCACTATTTGAAAAATTCCAGGAATGGCTTCAAAAAGCATACGTCAAATCGCTGGGGTTTAGTTTGAACAGACCATTGGTAACCCTAGGCGCCGCACTATTGGTGTTTGTATTGAGCTTTGGAGCACTTTACACAATTCCAAAAACATTTATGCCAGCGCAAGATACCGGAGAATTTGATGTTTCATTGGAACTACCTTCTGGAACCACGCTGGAAAAGACTAATCAGGTAGCAAACGAAATAGATAAAAAGATCCGCTCACATCCAGAGGTACACCGCACCATCGTAACAGTGGGCAGCAGGACGGGTGAGGTTAACGAGGGGGAGATTTCCGTTGAGCTTGTATCTTCCACACAACGAAAAGCAGACACGCATGAGATGAAAAATCAAATCAGAAAAGATCTGACTGCGTTTGGGTTTGCCAAGGCAAAGATAACCGGCGGGGGAGGAAGGGGTGGTCATCAAGCATTCAATATCAACATAATTGGCAATAACATTGATGAACTCAAAAAGGTAGCCAATGAACTTGTTTTGAAATTAAAAGAAAATAAAGACCTTAAAGATGTCGATATGAGCTATCGAGAAGGAACGCCCGAGTTTAAAATTGCCATGGATAAAAACAAAGGGGACGAATATGGAGTAAACCCAAGTATTATCGGGCAGGAGCTAAGGGCACAAATTGAAGGTGCTGTTCCTGCATTATACAGAACAAACGGAAAAGAATACGGTATTCGAGTACGCATCAAAGAAGATCAAAGAAACATTAAGGATAGTTTCAGCTCAATATTAATACCTAATATTAATCAACGACTAATCCGGCTTTCTGATGTCGCAACGGCCAGCGAAACACTAGGCCCAACAACAATTTCGAGGCAAAATAGAAGTCGCTACATACAAATCTCAGCCGATTTGGATCCAAAGGGAAAAGGACTCGGTCATGTAATGCGGGATATAAAATCCAGGTTCCAGAAAAAAGAGATAACTCTACCCGAAGGTATCAGCTATGAATTTGTAGGGCAGGCAGAAAGCTTCCGGGATCTTATAAGCAACATCTTAATAGCGGGCATTACAGCAATTCTTTTCATATATCTTGTGCTTGCAAGCCTCTATGAATCTTTCATTATTCCATTTGCCATCCTACTTGTACTTCCACTCGCAATCTGCGGAGCATTTTACAGTCTTGCAATTACAGGATCGACACTGGATCTTTTCTCAATGATCGGCTGCATTATGTTATTAGGTGTGGCAACGAAAAACTCAATCCTGTTTGTCGATTATATAAATACCTCTGTCCAAAAGGGTGTTGATCTGAAAGAGGCCATTATCCAGGCAGGGAAAATAAGATTGAGACCTATCGTCATGACATCCCTTGCCTTAATCGCCGGGATGCTCCCACTCGCGCTGGGATTTAACGTGGCAAGCAGGGAGAGATCCAGCATGGCCATCGCAGTTATCGGTGGCCTAATTACATCGACAATCTTGTCATTGATAGTAATCCCCGCAGCATATTCGTATGTTGAACGATTGCGACAATGGACACATAGGTTATATCTAAGTATTGCGTCGAAAAAAGCAGAAGCCTGACACTTGGTGCGCCCAAGAGGGCTCGAACCTCTAACCCCCAGCTTCGTAGGCTGATGCTCTATCCAGTTGAGCTATGGGCGCATGTATTTTAGGCTGCCTTCTTTCTCTTCTTTTGTTTTTTCAAAGCGCCACCATACTTTTTAAAAAAATCCCTGGCCTGAGATAGCCATAGGAGTTTTTGTTCGGCACTAAGTTTTCCAAATTCTGTGTATCCCGTAAATTCCTCAACGGGGAATTTTGTTAAAATGCCCTTAAGATCTTTACTTTTTTCTTTCATATTACTTTTTATTTTTTTCCGCATTAATTAACTCAGTTAGTTTTTTAATGTCACCATAATCTTTGTCTCTCAAAGGATTAATGCTCTTTTTTAGCTCCACTAATTTTCCCTTGGTCAACACTTTAAAGCTATAATCTCCTATTTTCAAAGTCTCCGTGTCGTTTAATAGTCTACCGTAAGAAAGGTTTTCAGTTAAAAAAATATCCACATGCATAAATAAATCATCTGGGTCTATAAAAGTAAAAACTACGGCATTTTTTTCTTCTACAATTCTTGCTCGCTCACCGGGGTCTAACAACACTTCGGGATTTACGGGAACCCTCGGCCTCAAACCTGTTTGTTTCATAACTTCGATAAATTTTTTTATATTACTTTTTGTCATATGCAAAGAGAGATCAATGTCCACGGTAAATCTTTCTACGCCATGTAATGCCGCCGCAACCCCGCCACCAATAATAAATTCCACACCTGCTTTATAAAGTTCTTCAAGAATTTGTTGATAGTAATTTCTGGAAATTTTCTTCATAAAAACTTCGGCCCCAAGAGGGCTCGAACCTCTAACCCCCAGCTTCGTAGACTGATGCTCTGTCCAGTTGAGCTATTGGCGCAAATAATATTTTTATCTAACAATAGCGTATAATTTCCCATCAAAAATTTTACCATCTTTCTGATAATGCTTTTTTAAGAAGCCTTCAAATTGAAATCCTGCTTTTTCAAGAACTCGTTGAGAGGCAACATTAAAAGCAAAAATATGTGCAGTAATCCTGATTAAATCAAACTCCTCAAAACCAATTTCTACACATTTTTTTATAGCAGCAGTCATTATGCCTTGATTCCAACAATCTTTTGCCAACCAATAACCGATTTCTGACCTGTGGCTTTTAACTCCATCGTAATTAATATTGCTATATCCTATTCCGCCAATGAGATAGTTTTCATTGTTTTTTATGCCCCAGCAGATACTTCTGCCATTTAATTCCTTTTGTTTTTTAAGTGTCGCCAGCCATTCATTAAACGAAGATTCCGTATATGGATATGGAATAGCAAGTGTCTGATCATAAATCAGCTTTTCTTTTAAATGTTCAAGATAAGCATCCTTATCTTCGGGTGTTATATCGGAAATAAAATAATTATTATTAAAATGAATATGCAAAATATCTTTCCTATAAATTTTGGCGGAAAGGGAGGGATTCGAACCCTCGTATGGTTTAACCCATAACACGCTTTCCAAGCGTGCGCCTTCAACCACTCGGCCACCTTTCCAAATCTATCGCTTGGGGGACAGACGTCTTTGTGAACAGCTCCAACGGAGCTATTCACAAAGACGTCTGTCCCCCTAATCTGGCGGAGAGGGAGGGTCTTGTCCCTCCCAACTTCCCAAACAACTGAAACTACTCAATAACCAACTAATAATCAACCGTTAGTCATTAGTGCCAATCGCACAGAAACGAACCAAAACGCACCAACAACGACGATCCTGTCCCGCAAATGTCCCGCAAACTTGCTCACCCCCATACCAAGTACAAAGAACAAAAAAAATGAAAAAAAGAAATTTTTCCTGAGAGGGCTCAAAAATTTTTTTAACCTGTGTGGGTTAAAACCTGAACTCAGTAAGGTATACTTTCTTGCCTTATTGCATAAAGACTGGGAAATAGGCCAGAATAAATGGTTCAGGTATCATTAGGTTTTATCTGTGCACAATCACAAGCAACAATGGAAATACCGCATCAGAGGTGTGCCATTTATTGTCATTAAGTGCCCTAATTTGTAATGTTCTTAAACTATGCTTATTCGTATCTACTTATTTATACTAACTTTTTCTTTTGATATCCAAGCATTAATTTTGCACTATTGACTCGAAACGGATAGAAGTAGTACAAACCAAATCCCACTCAGATTTGCAATATTACTTTTTACCAAGTTTATTTATTTGCCTTTAGGAGCTGTTATGAAACGAACGTATAAAATTCTTGTTTTGGTTGCGATTTTCTCACTTTTACCTTTTGATGCATATACGAAGGAGCTAGAGGAGGGTTCGAGCCAAAAATTAAAAGAACTCCTGCAAGAGCACTGTGAATTAGCGCGCACGTCTATTAGTGGTAGTAAATTAGAGGAATTCCCACAAGAATATTCAAAATATAATTGGAAGGGGACGGATTTTGGTAATATCGTTCTTGATTTTTTTGCCGACAAAATTAGCGCAGCCTTAAAACGGAGAGTATTAATGTTGGAGCCATCACAAGTGTTTCAATTTTTTAAGACTCCACCACTTTTCCAAATTAAAGACGATGAATATTGGGTGAATTTCGAAAAAGAGAATTTAAAAAAACTCTATACTTCATTTGATAACGAAAAAATGATTGAAGTTGCAGCACAAAGAGAAGCCTTATATATTGTGGAGAAAATTCTTGTGGAAGAACTAACAGCGTCTTTGAAAGCCCACCGCCAAGAAAAAACTATCGAGAATTTTAATGACATATTTTATGACTATTACAAAGATTTTAGTTCCCATGCTTTTTCTGAGCCATCACTTGAGAGTTTAGTTAAATTAGAAAAAAGACTTCTTGAAAGCCATCCCGAGAGATATCTTCAATACGGAACAAGGCTTGGAAGCTACAGAGCATTTAATGTTGCAAAAAAAACAATTGAAGCATTTTACAAAAACACCGACGTAGAGCAAAAAGTTCGTGACGCAGCTTTATTTGACGCTGTAATGGCAGTATTTGAATTTTATACGGGCGGGAATATTAATCTAGAAAACGAGAAGAGAAAAATGTTAGAGGGTTTTATTCTCAATACTAAATCACCCAGATCCTACATTTTGCTTCTTAGCTTACACAATAAGAATCTCAACGGCACATATAAGCTAGAGTATGTTAATAAGCCGATTATGGAAAGGTTAACTAACCAAACTCCTCTAAACCGCTAGTTTCATAGCTCAAATATAGGTTAAAGGACTCGGACTTAATGTATCAAAATAGGAGATCCCTAAAAATCTCCTATTTTGATACTGGAATCCTCAGCTTAACGAACTATCAAGCCAGTTAAAATCTAGGAATTTATTGAGAGTCTGTGGAGTTAATGACTATTGTCGGCTGAAATATTTTTCCGCCAATTTCAAATTTTGTTCCCCTAAATATTATATGATTTAAAAATGTTGGAGTATGAACAAGTACATCTCCAAAGACTTCCATTCTACTGAGATTCCCATTATCTGCCCAAATTAGGAAATGGTAACCAAAAAAGTTATCGGGTGTAACAGTAACATAGGCATTTAATTCTTCTCCATTATATTTCATTTTTTTTAGCCAAGTTGCTGATCTTCCGTTTATAGATTCGAGTTCAACATTCTCAAGCTCACCTCCTGTAATTTCGCATCCTGGACTACACTCATTAAAGGATACTCTTGCCTTAAATTTGATTATTTCAGCAGAAGCATGACCCGAAATTATAAGTAAGCTAAGAGTGAAAAGCAGGATAAATTTCTTCATGAGTTACTCCGTACAAAGATGTTAACTGCTCATAAGCGATTAGAAAAATCATAAATTGTATAAGGTGCATTGTAAACATGACTAATGATTTCTCTATGTCTAGTTATATCGATTTTCCGAAGTTTAGCATAATAGCATTTGAAACAACCGCTATTTAATCCTTGCGTTTGTATTCGCTAAAAATATAGACAATTCAGGTATGAACCCACTACCCTCAGAAAAAAATTTAATTCAGCAATATCTGGGAATTAGAGAAAAATTCGAACACCGAGTAAATGGTGATAGGGATATTTTTTTAAAAACACCCCGACCATCAGGAAAATGCTTTCATGAGTAATATCAACTGATTATACAAAAAATGCCACAAATAACAGATATGGGGAGGGTAATAAATTATCGACTATCGACCCTCAGAAAATTGGAATGATCAATAATTCCGGATAGATATGCGATAAAACGACCAAATAACATATATGGGAAGGGTAAAATTTGAGAGACTATCCACCCTCAGAAAATAAATTTATTTAATGATTTCGGATAATTATCAATAAAAGTAACCACGGGGTAAATGGTGATAGGGTAAATATTTAGAAACATACAGACCCTCAGAAAATAACTATATTTTGTAATTTCAAATAGTTATCGAAAAAATGCCTCAAATAACAGATATTGAGAGACTTAAATGTTTAAAAGATGGCAAAAATCCACCTATTTTTTGTCGAATTATTGTCCGTTTTAGAGCAAAGTTAAAGTGATATAGTAGCGATAGACCATCTATCACTTTAAAATTATTCCTTTTCTAAAAACAATTAATAAATTCAACGGGTTTTAAAATTTCTTTAACAACTAAAAAAAATTACTACTACACTATTTTACACCATGAATACTTCAGAAATTTTGTTTTCAAACTTATGAATTAAAACACAGTGATTTTAACCTTGGGCACCCCCTTGGGCACACTGTCCAAACTATATTATTTTGTAAGTATTTAAAAAATCAAAGATCTCAAATGGTTAACTTGAATAAAAAATTTCCCGTTGTTGTGACTAATACCCACATTTACTGATTTTTGTTCCTAAACAATTAATTAACCAGAAGGAGATATATTTTTATGTAATTAATAATCCCACCATTTAAATAACTTATTGGTCTACCAGATAATTATCAGATGAAAAGAACACCTGGTAATTCCCGCCAAATCATTTCTTTCTGAGACCAATTCACTTGACCAAAACTTATAAGGGCGCAATGCTCCAAAATTAAGAGGTGAGCATTATGCCCTCCGATTCTCGGAGGACACAATGACAAGTAATGAAACGTTCTTTGACAACTTGGTATGGACGGTAAAGGACGTTGCTAGAGAACTTAACTGTTCTACTAGGCTCGTTCAAAAGCTCGTTGCTGAGGATAAAATTCCCTATGCAAAAGTAGGGCGTTTGGTTCGTTTCTCTCGGTTGCGCATTAATGACTGGCTCAAAAAAGGAGGCAGTCGATGAAAAAGCGCAAAGAAGTAACAGTGAGAAATAACCCTGGAATCTATAAAGAGCTGATGTTTGTTGAAAATAAGTGGAAAGAAACTGGAAGATTCAGAGCTATAAGAAGAGTAGCTCTGGATGGAAAGTCTAAAAAGGAACAAGGTGTTTTTCATAACATTGAAGATGCCAAATCGTTCAGAAGTGGACTCATTGAAAAATCTTCTACAGGGAAAGATGTTCATAAGAATGAAGTGAAAACTTCAAACGAAATAACATTTGATGCATTGGTAAAAGAGTGGAAGTCTTTCCATTATCTGCAAATAGAACATAGCTCACAGCAATTCTATGATACGAGAATTCCACATTTTGAATTACTAAATAATCTAAATGTGGAAAGCATTACTCCTACAGTAATGGATCGATTGGTAAAATTCTGGGTCAAAGAAGCTCCTAAAAATAAACAGAGATGTTCGTTTGAAAAAGAGCTTATGGTGTTAAAAGTGATTCTTGGATTTTATCAGAAGAGATTTAATCCACTCTTTAAAATTCCAATTCTTAATGAGCACTTCAAGGCCTCTGATATCTTAAGAAGGGCAGAAAGACCCGTAGAGAGTCTTTCTCAAAAAGAGTTAGGAGAGTTTCTAGAAGTGTTAAAGAGTGGAAGAGAGCCCCAATATTATTACTTAGCATTAACACAATTTTGCTTTGGACTTCGTATTGGGGAAGCATGTGGATTGACATGGTGTAATCTCGATCTGGAAAGTAGGGAAGCTATCATTGAACAAACTATTGTTTGGGATCATAAAACTTGGGAGCCAAGTTTTAAAAATCGCCCAAAGAATGGAAAAGTTCGTGTATTAAGCATCCCTGAGTTTCTAATTCAGGAATTAAAGGAGCTTAAAAGAAACCGTGCTGTTGGTGTTGATCTTGTATTTCATCGTCATGGAAAACCACTTGTAAGAAAGAACATTGGGAAGGTGTATAATCTGGCCTTAATAAAGCTTGGTATCACCCATGTAAGTGGAACCCACATGATAAGACGTACAAGTGCAACACTTGCT
>MGRR01000005.1:23448-25284 GCA_001798265.1 Deltaproteobacteria bacterium RIFCSPHIGHO2_12_FULL_43_9 | reverse complement strand
GAACGCCACATATGGGCTCAGCGATTATAACGGGATTTTTGCACTATGGACTACCAATGTGGCACCTGAGACCGAGAATAAATCCCGAAACAATGCTGACCTGGCCTTCGGTTTACCAGCTACTCCCATATCAGCAATCAGGTCTCTTTCTCGACAAAAGCCTGGAACCTCTGCCTGATTTTGATATCCATGATCTAAATAGCTGGAAGGAATACAAACTCTCTATATTTAGTGAACGGATGGAGAAGAGAATAAAGCGCCACTACGGGGATCTGGCCGGTAAAAGGATAAAACAATTAAAAATCTATATGAAAAATATGCTACGTAGGTCAAAACGATTTCATGAGGCATTAGAAGTTGATGAAAATATTGCAAAATACCCATTCCCTGTATTAGGTTTTGCGGGAGATTGTCTGTTAACACCAGAGTACATTATTTTGTCCAGGGATGGTGAGATGATTTTAAACAGGCACGATTTAGAGAGCCCCGGTGATGGTAATGTAAGCATTAACAGTTTTCTGGGATTTGAATCACACATGTTGACCAAATCAAAGGTTCGTCGTAGTCATGTACACCTAGATCACACTATGTTTATCTGTGAAACACATAGCGCACTTACAGAAAATAAAACATTTCATGATAACCTATTACACATCCTTCTCGACGAGAGGGAATCAACTTTTCAGAAAGGAGAATAGATGGACGCAGTAGAGGTTTTTAAGTTTGAAGGACCTCTTATGGAGATAATTCAAAAGACTGATCTGACCCAGGTCTCGGTGATGACAATACCTCCGGAGGAGACCAGCGGTGACATGGAGATAAATGAAACATCCGACCAGGTAGTTTTAATTCTTAAAGGAAAAGCAAGGATTAAGGTTGGAAGCGAGGAAAAAACATTTATTCCTGGAATTTCCATCATAGTGCCGGCTGGAGCAGATTATTTTATAACTAATACAGGAGACAAACCACTATTTCTATACATAGTCAGTACAACATCCATCTAAAGCAATTTATTACACGAAAGAATTATTTAGAATCTCTCCGAGTCCTCCAGCACCTGGAACAATATATTGCCTTTCATTTAACCCACGTTCCTGATCCCATTTTGTTCCAGGAATGGTTTGAAGAATTTCCGGGTCTGAAAGACCCCTGTCGAGACGTATCGCGTAAATAATTATATCGGGACAGATTTTTAATATTTTCCGCAAAAACTCCGGCGCAATAACCAAATGAGCGGATATAATTTTCTTCCATTTTCCCTGCACCTTATTCTTATATAGCTCATACGCGGTTTCCAACGTGCTACCTGTAGCCCCCATGGGATCCGGGATGTAAACAATGCTTCCCTCAATTGAACCACCAATTTTATACCCGGAAACATGCGCACCTATTACAGATTCCCGCTCATCGGTTGATCTTTGAACATATATATGATCCTGCCTGACGCTCTGCGGATTAAGAAGATAATTTAGCTGTTGGTATGTCTCGAGCGCCGGAACTGCTCCAGCGCGCGCCAGATTAACTACAACAACCCTTGTATCCGGATCGATAATCTCGCCTTCAAAAACCCCTTCAGGATTGTGCACAATCATCCTGGTTTCTATCCTTTTTTCACATCGTGGAAATTCTATGTTCACAATGTATCGGAGAAGATGACGGTATATACTCTGTACAAGCTCTGTTATTAACGGCTGATATGTATCTTTAGAACACAATCTGGCAAGCTGAGTCATTAAATAAGGATCTGAAATTAAATGAACCTGCTTTCCATATTTATGCTCAGCTTCACTGGCCTTATAATTTATTTTTTTGTGGTAAAAATCAGACATAGGTTTA
>MGRR01000005.1:20910-23425 GCA_001798265.1 Deltaproteobacteria bacterium RIFCSPHIGHO2_12_FULL_43_9 | reverse complement strand
CTTCACTTCTTGACAATCTCTCCGGAAGGGCCGGATCGAAGCAGAATCTACATCGGGCCTCATAAGCCTCAGTGGCGCCAACCTGAATTCTATCGTTATTTGCCACCACCTTTTGGGTTCTGCTTGCCGGGTTACCGCAGATCACGCAAATCGCGCTCTGCTTATGAACATACTCGGCTACTGACAGTAGGTTAGGCATCGGGCCGAATGGAACCCCCAGATAATCCTGGTCCAGACCGGCAACGATCACCCTGATGCCCCTGTCCGCCAGAATCTGGCAGACATCAACCAAATCCTCACCGAAGAACTGCGCCTCATCAATACCAACAACCTGCGTATTACCCTTGATCTTTGAAAGTATCTCCGATGCAGCAGCAACAGGCATTGCATCTAAAGTAGTATCATCATGCGACGTAATAGCTTCCTTACTGTAACGATTATCTATGATGGGTTTAAAACTTTGAATCTTTTGTCTGGCAATCGACGCCCTTCGCAGCCTTCTAATAAGCTCCTCGGTCTTCCCTGAGAACATACAACCAGCTATTACCTCAATCCAGCCTGTCCGGTGATGCACGATGTTCATAGGCGAAACAATAACGAATCATTTTTGAGCCGTCGAGATAAAATATTAAATAAGTGTAATCGGTCAGTCGAAGGTGGATGCTAATATTGAACAACCTCTCTGGCTAATCCTTGGTTCCTCGCTTCGCCAGTTTTCTTTACGGAGAAAACTGGCTGCTCTCGTCGCCTTTGTTGATTGGAGCCATAGATAAAGGCTCCTCAACGCCGCTGCTGAACCAAGGATTAGCCAGAGAGAGTGCAAATACAATACCTTCAATCCACCACCGACTGACCGATTACAAATAAGTTTGAGTAGTTCGGTTACTATTTGGAGCGTGCTCTATTGTGCACACTAAATAACGCAATGCGTTACACATTATTATTTATAGCAATAGGTCACCTTTTTACATACACTTTAAGGTAAGCTTCAAAAAATTTAACTTCATCCTTGGAGAAGATATGAAAATTAACATTAAGTTTTTATTCTTCTTACTCTCCTTGCCTGTTTTTTTAGCTGGCTGTTTCGAATTAGAACCCAAGAGGCAACAAGACCCTATGGTAACAAAGGAGGATTTTCAGACCATCTGGCGCTTAAGCTCAATTGAAATAAATGGCGTAAGAAATGGTGAAAAGGCCTCCAGATCATTTTCGGGAACTACATTTCAGGATAGCAATGGCAATTTTGGATATGCCAGAATTGAGTTTAGGGAAAATGGCCGCTACATCGCGAATCTCCATATAGATGTGGCATCGACAGGACCTATAGAAGAAACCGTAGAGGGGGATTCATTCTTCTCTAATGGCTCCATGTATATCAATGCTCCCAGCAAATCAGACTGGGACCGGCTGGTCTTCAAAATAAATGCTGAGAATGAACTCTTTGTCGAGATTAAAAACTACGACAAGACCATAGGTGGACCATTTGATAATTTCTATAATCATTATTCAGAGGCAAGAGATAGCTTGAGACTCTCTTTTGTTGAGTACAATAACGAATAGCCTAAGTGGGGACAGACGTCTTTGTGAACGGTTCCTATGGAACCGTTCACAAAGACGTCTGTCCCCTTATCAATTCAGAAATAAATCTTGAAAGCACCGGCTTTAAAGCGGCCGCGATCTTTTGCACCTCTTCATGCGAAGGGGAAGAGCCCTTTTTATTATTAACCACCCATCCCCATTCATTTGTAATACACGATAACCCCAAAACCTTCATACCCTGATGCCTGGCAACGATTACCTCTGGAACCGTAGACATTCCAACCGCATCCGCACCCAAGGTGTATAACATCTTTACCTCGGCGGCCGTTTCATACATCGGGCCACAAAGTGCCGCGTAAATTCCCCTCTGCAATTTTATTTCTATTTTGTCAGCAACCCTTTCCATTAAATCAATTCCTGAGGGATCGTACGCATCTACAAGGGGAACAAACCTTGGACCAAGATCATCTAAATTTGGACCACGCAGCGGGCTTACCCCGATCAGATTCAGATGATCCTTAATCACCATCAGATCTCCAGCCCTGAAATCGGGGTTAATCCCTCCTGCCGCGTTTGTAACAATCAATGTATTCGCGCCAAGTAGTTTTGAAACCCTGACTGGAAGGGTCACAACCTCCATCGAGTGCCCTTCATAAAAATGAAATCTGCCGCAAAAGGCAATAATGGGCGTATCCCCGATTTTGCCCGCCACTAATTTCCCCTTGTGTCCGGCAATTGTGGTTGGTGGAAAGCCCGGTATCTCAGAGTACGAAATCTCCACTGCGGCCGTTACATCTTTTAATGCATCTCCCAGACCAGAACCCAAAATAATTGCGACACGTGGTTCAAAGGAAATTTTATTTTCTAGATACTCTTTTGCTTCTGTTAATGTTGATGGAATCACTCTATTAATACTCCTGCGATATTGGCCGTTAATAAAGACGCGATCGTCCCACCTATCAGTGCCCTGATGGCG
>MGRR01000005.1:18024-20796 GCA_001798265.1 Deltaproteobacteria bacterium RIFCSPHIGHO2_12_FULL_43_9 | reverse complement strand
GTTCTCGGGGACAAAGATGTCATTTGATCCTTTAAACTAAGATACGCAACAAACTCGTTTAATATTGTCTTCTGCCCGATTAAATCCCCTGCCTTAACACAATCAACCCATGGTATCCCCATAAGCCATGCTATTGGGGCAAAAACAAACCCAAGAATCATCTGAAGAGAGAGGTTTTCAACTCCCACGGAAGAGCCAATTCCAGCCAATATCCAATTTAACATATAAACAACCGCCAGGAAGGCAAGAAGCATCGCGCCAACATTAAGAACCAGTTTTAATCCCTCGGATGCCCCCCTCGCTGCAGCATCGATAACATTTACATCGGGGGTCTCGACATGAATTTTAACATCTCCATAGGTAAGTGGCCTTTCTGTCTCCGGAATTATTAATTTCGCAGCTACCAACGCCGCCGGAGCGGACATAAGACTTGCCGTAAGCAGATGAACGGGATCTATCCCAAAACTTATATATGCGGCCATTACGCCGCCGGCAATCGTCGCGAAACCACCGGTCATCAAAACCAAAAGCTCAGACTCTGTCATCTTCTCAATATATGGACGTATAACCAGGGGGGCTTCCGTCTGACCAACAAAAACGTTCGCGGCTACCGATAAAGACTCAGCGCCACTGACCTTCATGGACCAGGTCATAATCCTTGCCATAAACGAGACAACAGCCTGCATAATTTTCAGATGATAGAGAATGGCCATCAGCGATGAAACGAAGATTATCGTCGGCAGGACCCTGAAGGCGAATATCGCCCCTATATTCTGGTCAGAGACTAGATTACCGAAGAGAAATCTCGCCCCTTCAGTACTAAAATCAAGCAGTTTTGCGATAAAATTGCCGATGCCGGTAAATATTTGTAAACCAATATCAGTTTCTAAGACAAAAAAACCGATTAAAAATTGCAGTACTGTCCCGACTATGACCACACGCCATGGAATCAATCGCCTGTTTTTGGAACAGAGCCAGCAGATAAAAAGCATGGCGAAGATTCCAAAAAAACTGACTATCCGGTTATCCATTTTTAATCTCTTCTATTATCAGTTTTGGAGACTGCACACGTGAACTGGATAATTTAAAAAGCCTCAGGGCATCTTTGGCCATTTCTTCCTTTCCGGTTTTCGAAGACACATATAAGGTCACCACCGACTCTCCGATACTTACCTTATCACCCACCTTCTTATGAAAAACAATCCCAACCCTTGGATCTATTTTTTCTTCCAGTGAGCTCCTCCCGGCACCTAATCTATTTGCCAATTTTCCTGTCCGAAAACAATCTATTTCAGATACGAAACCAGGGCCCGAAGATTTAACCTCCAGTTGTTCAACACCACGGCATAAAACCTCCGGATTCTCGATAACCGACGCATCACCACCCTGCGAAGCAATAATATCCCTGAATTTTTTTAGCCCAAGCCCCTGATTTAAAATGTGTTCAACCTTTTTCCTCCCCTCCTCATTAGTTGAGGCCTTTCCTCCTAATCGAAGCATCCGCCCGGCAATCTCAAGGGAGAGATAATGGGTATCCGCAGGGCCATTTCCCTTTAATGTATCTATGGCCTCCCAAACCTCCAATCCATTCCCGATATTTTTTCCCAAAGGCTGAGACATATCTGTAATAAGGGCCTCTGTTCTGACACCATTCTTTTCACCTGTGTCCACAAGCATGTTGGCCAATTCCCGGGCCCTCTCCATTGTTTTCATAAAAGATCCGCTACCAACCTTTACATCTAAAATAAGGGCATCAATCCCCTCGGCAATCTTTTTACTCATGATTGAACCTGTAATTAATGGAAGGGACTCTACCGTTCCGGTTACATCTCTCAGGGCGTATAATTTCCTGTCCGCTGGAGAGAGCTCATCCGTCTGTCCGATAAAGAAGATATTATTTGTCCGCAAAAGATTTTTTGCTTCTTTAAATGTTAGCTCTGTTCTGAAACCGGGTATGGATTCCAGCTTGTCCAAGGTACCACCGGTATGCCCCAGTGCCCGACCCGAAACCATTGGAACAGGTATTCCGGCAGCAGCGACAAGTGGACCAACGATCAGTGAAATTTTATCCCCTACCCCACCGGTGCTATGTTTATCCACCTTGATTCCGGAAATATCCTTAAAATCAAATCTTATTCCGGAGTTCACCATTTCATCCGTTAAAATCGCTGTCTCCTCCGAAGACATCCCCCGGAAATAGATTGCCATCAGAAGAGCGCTTATCTGATAATCAGGAACCAAATTTTTGGTCGCAGCTTTAAGAAAATAAGATATCTCTTCTCTGTTAAACTCCCCACCATCCCGCTTCTTCTCAATCAGACTTAAAAATGAAATCAAGACAGGATCTCCTTAAGAAAACTCTTCCCCACACCGAGGCGACTTCCAAAATTCTCCGCAACCGTCTCTCCTATATCACTTAACGACCCTCTTGTACCTAGCGAATGTGGATTCTTTAAGGTGCGGGAATAGATAAGCAATGGAGCATATTCACGTGTATGATCTGTGCCGGTATGTGTTGGATCGCACCCATGATCAGCGGTTATTATTAACAGATCATTCTTTTTTAAAGCACTAAGCAGGGTTGGAAGTTTTTTATCGAAATATTCCAGCGCTTCCGCGTAACCCTTTACATCGCGCCTGTGCCCATATTTCATATCGAAGTCAACCAGATTGGAAAAAATCAAACCTCCACCCTCTTCTTTTATAACCCTGATAGTCTCATCCAGTATTATTGGATTTGTTTTCACATTAAATTGCTTTGATACACCGCGC
>MGRR01000005.1:11028-17996 GCA_001798265.1 Deltaproteobacteria bacterium RIFCSPHIGHO2_12_FULL_43_9 | reverse complement strand
TTTTCCTTTTTCGACCAGTCTATCAAGGAGGGTGGGCGCGGGAGGAAGGAGGGTAAAATCTTTTCGCCTCTCCGTCCTGGTAAAATTTCCTGCTTTTCCGGTAAATGGTCGGGCAATGACCCTTGCTATCTGATATTCTTCTATAAGCTTGTATGCCGCTTCGCACCACCTATAAAGCATTTCGACAGGAACAACCTCTTCATGCGCGGCAATCTGAAAAACAGAATCGGCTGATGTGTAGACAATCGGAAAATGTGTCTTTAAATGCTCTTCGCCATACCTGGCAATAACCTCGGTACCTGACGCAGGTTTATTTACCAAAATATCTTTACAGCCCGATGCTGAAATAAATTGTTTTATTAATTCTTTGGGAAAGCCTGTCGGATAAATCCTGAACCCTTTTTCTAAAATGATTCCCGCAATCTCCCAATGCCCGGTAGTCGTATCCTTTCCCCTGGATTTTGGCGCCAACCTTCCCCATGAACCTTTTGGAGATGATACAGCGGGGACACCCTTTATCTTCGCAATATTTCCTAGTCCGAGGGATTGAAGATTTGGAAGCTTAAGGCCACCTATTGCTTCACCGATATGACCAAGTGTGTCTGGCGCTTTATCCCCATATTCCCGGGCATCTGGCATAGGACCAATTCCAACACTATCTAGCACAAGGATGATTATTCTATGGAACTGATTCACCTGAAACTAATACCCTTTCTGAGATGGTTCCTTCCTTGTAACAATCGCGACACTCGCAGAGCAACCGAGTCTGTTTGCTCCAGCCCCCAGCATAGAGACCGCGTCATCCCATGTCCTGATTCCACCACTGGCTTTAACACCTATGTTTGGCCCAACAACACTCCTCATCAAAACAATATCCTCAACCGTCGCCCCTTTTGGCCCGAATCCGGTAGATGTTTTTACAAACGCGGCCCCCCCCGCTTTTGAAAGTGAGCAGGCAATGATTTTCTCTTCCTGATTTAACATTCCTGTCTCCAAAATTACCTTAACCGGTGTTTCTCCTGCTGACGAGACCACCTCCTGAATATCCTCCAAAACAGTTCTATAATTTTTGCTCTTTAACGCACCTATATTCATAACCATATCGATCTCATCCGCGCCAGCCTTTATTGCCTCTTTGGTTTCGTATGCCTTGGCCGATGATGTACCGGCACCAAGTGGAAATCCAACTACGGCACAGGTTTTTACACTACTGCCGGTTAGCTCCTTTGCGACAAATCTGACATTTGCTGAGTTTACACAGACACTAAAAAAATGATGTTTTTTGGCTTCTTCGCAAAGCTTTCGGAGTTCATCCTCTGAGGCATCTGCCTTTAGAAGTGTATGGTCTATTTTTTTAGCAACATCCTCTGGTGAAAATTCATCATCAGATGATGAATCCACACCCCCTCCGGAAGAGGCTGATAATTTCGCAAGATGCTCCTTTACTGCTTTAGCAATCTTCTCAACAAGAAGATCCTCATCCCGCCTAGACATACCCTTCTCCAGTTTTGGTTCTTTCCGGACTTTAGTGGAACCTGACTATCGTCATCCTGAGCCGAAGGCGAAGGATCTCCCACGTCATTCCGAGGGAGTGTAGCGACCGAAGGAATCTCTGCGCAAGAGATTGCTTCGCTACGCTCGCAATGACGGCAGTAAGATTCCACTAAAAAACAGAAAGAGCTCCAGTTTTAAGCTTAAATATCGTGCAAAGTAGCACCCCATTTTTAAATTAGTCAAGGAATCTCCTTGAGTTATCACCGGTTTAGTGTTAGTTACTTCAAGATTAAGGGGTAATTATGAAACGACTCCGTATACAAATCTGGGGTCGGGTTCAGGGTGTGTTTTTTCGCACCCATACCCAAGCAGAGGCTACTAAACTCAACCTGGTTGGCTGGGTGAGAAATTGTCCAGACGGTACAGTAGAGATAGTAGCGGAAGGTAATGAGAAAAGTTTAACGCGACTGCTTGACTGGTGTCGCACAGGCCCGCCAAAGGCTCAGGTATTAAAAATTGAGCCTGCATGGGACGAGGCAGAAGGTGAATTTGAAAGTTTTATTATTAAATATGAGTAGTGGTCATGAATAGTTTTGCGGAGTTCATTAAACATCTTTTAATGAAACCATGCTCTTCTTTTTCAAAAATATATGAAGGGTTGGATGGAATGATCTGTTTAAAATTTAATCCACGATTACCGCATCACAAAAGTGACCAGTCCAGAAAAGGATTTTTATGGCATCGGAACTGGTTATTAATTCTACATTTGGTGAAACAAGAATTGCTCTTCTCACCAACGGCGAAATCTCTGAAGTTCACGTAGAGCGTGAACGCAATAAAGGAATAGTCGGAAATGTTTATAAGGGCAAGGTCGTACGGGTCCTGCCTGGAATGCAGGCGGCTTTCGTAGATATAAGCCTTGATAGGGCCGCTTTTCTATATGTTGGAGATATCCATGCCGACGCAACTGATTTCGCTGAATTGATGGAGGATGAGGAAGAACCCGAAATAGATATTGCAAACGAAGAAGAGGCCTATGCCCACAGGCATTTAAGGGTAAGGAGTAAAAAAGAGCCGGGACAGATTCAAGATCTTTTAAAAGAGGGGCAGGAGATTCTTGTTCAGGTCGCAAAAGAGGCAATTGGAACAAAGGGCGCAAGAATTACAACCCACATCACTCTTCCGGGCAGATATGTCGTCTTAATGCCAACCGTAAACCATATCGGGGTTTCACGCAGAATTCAGAATGAAGACGAGAGGAAGAGGCTTAGAAATATAATAGATAATGGACCACAGGGAATCGGCGGTTTCATTGTCAGAACCCTGGCAGAAAACAAAAGTAACGAGGTAATCCAACAGGATATGGAGTACCTGGCAAGGCTGTGGGGTGAAATTCAAAAAACAACGAACGAAGTAAAATCACCCGCGCTGATTCATTATGATCTGGACATTCTGTTAAGAGCCATAAGAGATATGTTCACTGAAGATGTCGGTCGGCTTACCGTAAATTCTGAGGACGCATTTAAAAATATTAGAAATTTCGTTGATAACTATAATCCAAAGCTCAAAAACTCTATCTTTTTATATGACAAGAAAACTCCGATCTTCGATTATTACGGCGTTGAAGAAGAGGTAAATCGTGCAATGGCCCGTAAGATCTGGCTCAAATCGGGAGGATACCTGATTATAGACCAATCGGAGGCATTAACCTCCATAGATGTAAATACCGGAAGATTTGTAGGCAGAAGAAACCTTGAAGATACAATCTTAAAAACGAATCTTGAAGCTGCCGGTGAAATGGCACATCAACTCAGACTCAGAAACATCGGTGGAATTATCGTACTTGATTTTATAGACATGGAAAAACCAGAAAACAGGGAAAAGGTTTTCCGTGTTTTAAATGACGCCCTTAAACATGATAGAGCAAAAACAAATACCTATTTCTTCTCTGAACTTGGCCTGGTCGAGATGACCCGGAAAAGGGTCAGAGAAGACTTAATCCGAAGCCTGACTGAACACTGTTTTTACTGCGAAGGAAAAGGTTATGTTAAATCAAAAGAGACGGTATGTTATGAAATAATCAGGGAGGTAATTCGCGAAATAAGCAATATTGATACCAGGCAAATCTCTATTTTTGCCCATCCGGAGGTTGCAAGTTTTCTCATGAAGGAAGAAGCCGCAGCAATAAAATGGTTTGAAGAAAAATATGAGAAATTAATTGTTGTAAAATCCGACCAGAATTTTCACCAGGAACAGTTTGAGATATTCGGGGATACTTCAGCTTGACATAAATACCCTAACTATTTATAAAGATTAGCTTTGATGAACTTTTTTGGGAGCCTTTAAAGTGTACGCGGTAGTTAAAAGTGGTGGAAGACAATTCAGGGTATCTGAGGGAAACCTGTTCAGGGTTGAAAAACTGGATGCAAAGGTTGGCTCATCGGTTACGCTCGATTCAGTTCTGATGCTGGGGAATGTGGATGCGGTAAAAATCGGCACCCCAGAGGTTAAGGATGTATCTGTCACATGTGAAGTGCTTGTTCAGGGAAGGGCTGATAAGATCCTTGTCTTTAAAAAGAAGAGGCGACATAGATATCAGCGCACCTTTGGCCACAGACAGCCGTTTACCCTGCTTAAGGTTACCGCAATAAAAGCGGCAGGTGCGGTTTCCAAAGCAAAAGTAGAAGCAAAGCCGGTTCTGAAGCGCGCAGCTAGAAAAGCTCCTTCAAAAACAGGGACTAAAAAAAGCGTAGTTAAAAAAACAACTAGAAAGGGGGCTGTTCAAAAATAGGCAAGGTTTAGGAGCGACTGGGGACAGACATCTTTGTGAACTGTACAGTTCACAAAGATGTCTGTCCCCGCGCAAGTTGCCAATTTTCAACGGCCAAAAAAATTATGGCAAGTCATAAAGCTGGTGGCAGTACCCGAAACGGTCGTGATAGTCAGAGCAAGCGGCTTGGAGTAAAGCGGCATTCCGGTGCGATTGTAAATCCAGGCACAATACTTGTCAGGCAAAACGGCACAAAATGGCATGCCGGACTTAACGTCGGTATCGGTCGCGATTGGACACTCTTTTCACTTGTAAAGGGACTTGTAAAATTCGAACCGCATTCCAAACGTCGGACAAGAATCAGCGTATATCCATCCGCGGCTTAATGCCCCTTCATTTACAGGATCAGATCAATGAAGTTTGTAGATGAGGCCTTCATAACAGTCCACTCTGGAAAAGGTGGGGCTGGGGCTGTTTCGTTTCGCAGAGAAAAATTCATCCCTTTTGGCGGCCCTGATGGTGGTGATGGTGGAAGGGGTGGGGATGTCTTTATCAAGGCTGACTCGGGCCTTAGCACGCTATCAATCTTTCAGAATAAATCTATATTTCGCGCAGGCGACGGAAAGGGGGGTGGGGGCACCAGAAAAAGGGGCAAAGATGGCGATTTTATAACCATCACCGTCCCTCCCGGAACTATTATCTACAACAGGGATAGCGGGGAAGAGATTGCTGATCTGACGAAAATAAATGAACCTCTTCTACTTGCAAAAGGCGGAAGAGGGGGAAAGGGTAACGAGCATTTTAAGTCATCAACATTCAGGGCACCCAAATTTGCCCAACCGGGTGAACCCGGTGAGACCTTAAACCTGAGATTGGAGCTTCAACTCTTGGCGGATGTAGGACTGCTTGGCTATCCAAATGCAGGAAAATCTACGCTACTTAGCAGAATTTCTGAAGCCAAGCCCAAGATTGCGGATTATCCTTTTACAACCCTTTCTCCAATGCTCGGGGTTGTTTCAGCCTACGAACAGGTGTGTGTTGTTGCCGATATCCCAGGTTTAATTGAGGGGGCTCATTTAGGTCGTGGTCTGGGAATCCATTTCCTCCGTCATTTGAAACGAACCCGAAAACTACTGCATTTAATTGATATAAGTGACGCGAACATAGATATGGTAAACTACAGATTTAATAATATTATGAAGGAATTAAGGGAATTTGACGTGGAGCTGTCTAAAAAACAACAAACAATCCTTTTGACAAAAATTGATACTATTGATGACATATCTACAATTCGCTCTTATGAAGAAAACTTTAGGAAATCAGGGTTTGAGGTGTTATCAATTTCTGCAATAACCGGAAAAGGTATAAACTCACTGCTTCAGACCCTGTTCAGGAAGGATGCACTGTGAAGATTGGAATTTTCGGCGGATCATTCAACCCTATTCATAATGGCCATATTCTAGCCGCTCAGACCTTGCAACAGAGATATCAGTTTGACCGTCTATTTTTTATACCAACCTGCAATACCCCCCTAAAAGATCCAAAACTTCTGGCGGGACCCGAACACAGAAGGAACATGGTGGAGCTGGCAATAAAGGAGGTCCCAAATGCCGAACTCTCAACAATTGAATTAGACAAACAGGGGGTCTCATACACCATTGATACAATTACTCACCTGAAAAACAGCCTGGGTGAGGACAATGAATATTTTTGGATTGTCGGATATGATTCTTTCAGCTTAATGAGACAATGGAAGGAATATCCCAAACTATTTTCACTCATGCACTTTATAGTGATTGTTCCCCCGGGTATTGATTTTCCGCTCGGGGTTTTACCGGGGACATTAATATCAAAATATCAAAGGGGGGATTTTGATGACGCATTCGTAAACAAACAGGGCTTTAAAATATATTTTGAAAACTGCTCCCCTTTCAATATTCATTCCACGGAGATTAGAGAAAGGATTAAAAAAGATATTCCAATTTCAAAGATGGTCCCTCAACCGGTCTTAGACTACATTATGAAATACGGGCTCTATGGGGCCAAGTCTTAATGACCTCAAAAGAACTGGCTTTAAAATGCGCGGGAATTGCCTCGGAGAAGAAAGGGCAAAACCTCACAATAATAAAAATCGGGGATATTTCGAATATTGCCGATTTTTTTGTAATAGTCTCGGGAACGTCCAGCAGGCAGATACAGACGATAGCCGACGAAATTGAGACCTATTATAAAACCACAGAGGAATCACCCCGCATTGAGGGGTATAAACAGGCAAACTGGATTGTTATAGATATGGGGGATGTTGTTGTCCACCTCTTTACCCCTGACCTGAGATACCATTTTGATTTAGAGGCACTGTGGCAAAACGCCCCGAGAATAAAAATGAGCGGGGAAACCATAAAAGAAGAAGAAACGCCGGAATTAATCTGGACCAAAAAGCGCAGGCTATGAACATAGAAATCCTCGCAATTTCAAAATTAAAAGATCCCTCTATAAAATCACTTTGCAATCATTATATGAAACGAATCAAATGTTTCTCTCCAATTGAACTTAGAGAAATTAATTTGAAAACAAAGATTCCGAATACCGGCAAACTGGTGCTCCTTGATGAAACAGGGGAGCACCTTACTAGCCAGGGGTTTGCCAAATGGATTCAAGAAACCGGGGATAGAGGAACCCACAAACTTACATTCGTCATAGGTGG
>MGRR01000005.1:0-11012 GCA_001798265.1 Deltaproteobacteria bacterium RIFCSPHIGHO2_12_FULL_43_9 | reverse complement strand
CAAAAATGACACTGCAACACGACCTGGCGCGACTGATATTTCTGGAACAACTGTATAGGGCACTCACAATCTTAAAAAATCATCCATATCACCGGATCTAGTAGAGCGTTCCATAAATTTTGCGCGCAGTCGTCATTCCGAGGGAGCATAGCGACCGAAGGAATCTCTCCGAAGAGATTGCTTCGCTTCGCTCGCAATGACGCTAGTGCAACCGCTTAAGCACCTCGTTAACTATTTTTTCCGCTATAAAGCCACCTTCACCCTTTGAAACAAAACCAAGCTCTCCTCTTTTCTTTAATAAATTTTCAACAGCCCACTTTGGAATAGGTACTAATTCACGTTTTGAAATGGCTGTGATTTTCGCAATGTGCTCTACCAACTCCAGCCTGTAATATGCCTGTAGTGGCGTTGCACCAATTGCCATTACCCCATTATTTGCCAGCAGGAGGGCATCGGATCCGGAAATCAGATCTTTTATAGTATCGGCAGACTCCTGAGAACCGGGTATGGCAAAGTTTGTCACCCTTATTTCTGCTCCCAGACTTACAATCGCCTCTGGAAACGGGAGGAGTGAGAGTGGGGTTTGGGAACATGATAGTGCCATTGCGTATGGTGGATGGGCATGCACAACAGCCTTGATATCCGGCCTTGAATTATAAGCGGCCAAATGGATTTTAAGCTCTGAAAAAGGCTTCCTGACGCCCGACAGGAGTTTTCCGCTTCTATCAACCTTGATTAACCAGTCATCTTTTATGTCCCATTTCGATTCCGCGGTTGGGGTAGCAAGGATTCTATCGTTTGAAAGAAGGGCTGAGACATTACCATCATGGTTTGCTATAAAATTGTGCAAATAGAGACGCCTGCATACCTCTATGATCTCTTTTTTACATTCAAATTCCATATTACTTCACCAAAAAGGAAACGAGCCTTATGATAGATAGTAGAAGTATCTTTGACAAGTTAGGCAGAGAAGCAGTTTGGCAGCGAATCCTGCAGCTCAAGGGGGGTTACATGAAACGGCTTATTCCAATGCTTCTGATCCTCTCCCTTCCATCCTTCTCCTTCGCTAATGGCAATTCAGAAGAAAGCTATTTCGTTAAAATTCCCGCTAAAAACGCGGTCGAAAGAACCAAAATCGCCTCTTATGGAATCGCAATTGAAGAGATTTTAAGTGATTATATTTTTGGAACAGCCCCATTGGATTTAATAGAGGCTGTTAAAGATAAATTTCCGGGGATGGATTTCTATCCTGTGTCCTCTGTCCTCGATTTTCCCAAGGAGGATGAAAGGTACCATAATTTTGAAGAGATTTTACAGTTTTACAGCACGATCTCACAAAATAATCCCCAAATCATCAAGGTTGTTGAAATCGGGCGAAGCCTTGAGGATAGGCCGATTCATGCGATTTTAATCACCGATTTCGCAAACGAGGGAGAAGAGGAGAAGGAACCTGCCATACTATTCCTTGGAACCCATCACGCGCGTGAACATTTAAGCACGGAAGTGCCGATATATTTAACTGAAAAACTGATTGAGGGATATGGAACAAATCAAAGAATAACCGATCTTATTAATCACAGGGAAATCTGGATTATCCCCCTTGTAAATCCAGATGGGACAATATTCGACACCGATGGCGGAAGATATAAAAGCTGGAGAAAAAACAGATCACAAAATTACGATGGATCATCCGGCGTAGATCTAAATAGAAATTATGGCTATATGTGGGGGAAAGAAGGCTCGAGCGGAAATCCGCGCTCTGAAACATACAGGGGGCCAGCCGCATGGTCAGAACCCGAGGTAGTTTCGATACGTGAATTTGTACTAAACCACACCAACATATCTATTTTACTGACATATCACACATACAGTGAATTAATCCTCTATCCCTGGGGATATACGTACGACCCTATCGCGGATCAAAGAGCACAAGCGGTGTTTGTAGAGATGGCAAATAAAATGGCTGCAATGACGAATTATACCCCTATGCCGGGAAGCGATCTCTATCTCGTAAGTGGAGAAACCTGCGACTGGGCGTGGGGTGAGAGGGGAATCTTTGGTTTTACGTTTGAACTCTATCCAATCCGTTGGGGGAGGGAGGGATTCTATCCCGGAGACGAAATAATCCCAACAGTTGGGGCACTAAATCTTGAACCTGCCCTTTACTTGATAGATCTGGCAGATGATCCTTACCGCGCAATAAGTAAAAATATTTTTGACCCACTGGCGAAAAGCGGTTTAGAGATACCGTTAAATGTTGAAAGTATATTTTAACATCCAGGCCAGGGCTGATCTATGAACGAGGGGAAGAGGGAAAGGAGATCAGCCCTAGCTGGAAACCTTCAAAAACCGCTTAAACATTCGATCACAAAAGTGTTTAGTTTTGGCCTTCCCATCATATTAAGAACCTAATGCAATGTGTATACCATTCATCAAATCAGGGAGAATCAAGACATATATTCAAAATAAAACTGTTTATTTTTTACAAAAGCATGTAAAAAACTACTGAGGGTTTATGAGAAATCCGTTTCAGGGAAGATCGTTATCAATCATTATAGCTACCCTCGGTCCTGTCGGATATATACCAAAAGCACCAGGGACGTTTGGAACATTAGCGGCAATTCCGCTCTTTTTTCTATTTTCGAAAACAAATATCTACCTACAACTAATCTTAATTTTATTTCTGATAATTATATCTGTCTGGGCTTCCTCCCGCGCAGGGGAGCTTTTTCAAAATCTGGACGATCCCAGGATAGTCATAGATGAGTTAGTCGGATATCTCGTCGCAACATTTGGAATCTCTTTTAACATTTGGTCTGTATTATTTTCATTTGTTATCTTTAGGTTTTTTGATGTTTTAAAAATATACCCCATAAGCTTAATTGACAGTCGCTGGAGGACAGGTGTAGGGGTAGTTGCGGATGACATTATTGCCGGTGTTTTCACCAATATAATCATTCATCTTGCTTTATGGTTATTCTAAACCCTTGGATAATATCTTTTGGAAAAGGAAATTTTTTTAGCATCACAACTTGTTGCTCTGCTTCGTGAAAGAAAATTAACATTTTCAACCGCCGAATCATGCACCGGTGGATTGATATCGGCAGCCATCACCGCTGTCCCTGATGCGTCAGATATCTTTCACTACGGATTCATTACCTATGGTGAAGATGCAAAGGGAAAAATACTTCAGATTGATCCCATAATCCTCAAATGTGGTACAGTCTCACCTGAAGTCGCCGAGGCTATGGCAACCGGCGCGAAGGGGGTTAGTGGATCAGATATAGCCCTCTCAATCACGGGGTATGCCGGACCTGGAGGTGGCACAAAGCTGGCCCCAGTTGGCACTGCGTTTATCGCAATTGTCGGCAGTGACGTAACCGAATTGATAAGACGCCAATATAAGGGTAGTAGAGAACAAATTCGAAGAGAGTTTACGTTGCAAGCTTTGCAATTAGCTATAGAATATATAAATCGCCTAAAAGGAGAAGAACGATGATCAATACCCCCGAACCCAGAGAAGATAGAGGCAAGGCTCTCGACCTGGCTGTCTCGTCCATCGAGAAGCAGTTTGGAAAAGGTTCAATAATGAGACTCGGAAACGATGAGATGCTTGTTACTCGTAATATACCAGCAATATCCACGGGATCTTTAGGTCTCGATATTGCCCTAGGTGTCGGGGGATATCCACGGGGAAGGGTTGTTGAAATCTATGGGCCGGAGGCATCTGGAAAAACAACCCTCGCGCTACATGCCATCGCGGAGGCACAAAAACAGGGGGGTGTTGCCGCGTTCGTGGACGCGGAGCACGCGCTTGACGTCGCGTATGCCAGGAAACTGGGTGTAAGAACCGATGATCTTTTAATCTCTCAACCTGATACCGGTGAACAGGCGCTTGAAATTGCCGATATGCTGGTAAGAAGCGGCGCCGTCGATCTTCTTGTTGTAGATTCTGTTGCCGCCCTCGTACCACGGGCTGAGCTCGAGGGGGAGATGGGAGACTCGCATATGGGACTGCAGGCTCGTCTCATGTCCCAGGCATTGAGAAAATTAACAGGAAGCATCAACAGATCCAAAACCACTGTCATGTTTATTAACCAGATAAGAATGAAAATCGGCATCATGTTTGGTAATCCTGAAACAACCACGGGTGGAAACGCGCTGAAATTTTACGCATCGGTAAGACTCGATATCAGAAGAACAGCATCTCTCAAGGATGGAGAGAGAATTATCGGAAACAGGTCAAGGGTAAAGGTTGTTAAAAATAAAGTAGCTCCACCATTTAAAGAGGCTGAATTTGATGTAATCTATGGCGCCGGAATCTGCGCCGAAGGCGAACTTATTGACCTAGGGGTTACACAAAACCTTGTTGAAAAGAGTGGCTCCTGGTTCACCTATGGGCAGGAGAGGCTGGGGCAAGGAAGGGAACAGGCAATACAATCTTTGCGTGAAAACAAGGAGCTGCAAAGAGAGCTGAGAGAGAAGATTCTTAAGGCTTACGAGATAGTCGGGACTTCTGCAAACAAAAGTGTCGAGAAGCCAGAGGAGTCAACCGTTGCTGCGGAAAAAGCAGCTAAAAAGGTGAAACAAGGAAAATCTCGTTAAACTATGAAACTTGAAGAGGTTCGGGAGATCTTTCTTAATTTTTTTGAACGCAAAGATCACACCCGGATTAAGAGTGCGTCTTTAATTCCAGAAAATGATCCAACCCTTTTGTTCACAAACGCGGGAATGGTTCAATTCAAAAATGTATTTCTGGGAGAAGAAGCACGCCCATATACAAGGGCAACCTCATGCCAGCGGTGCGTACGATTATCCGGAAAACATAATGATCTGGAGAATGTCGGGTTTACCGGAAGACATCATACATTCTTTGAAATGCTCGGGAACTTCTCCTTCGGAGACTATTTTAAGGAAGAAGCCATAAAACTAGCATGGGAATTTATAATAAAGGTTTTAAAACTTAAAACCTCTCGCCTCTACGTCTCTATTTTTGAAAATGATGATGAGGCGGAAAAGATATGGATAAAAACCGGGGTTCCAAAGAAGAGAATTTACAGATTCGGAGAAAAGGATAATTTCTGGGCAATGGGCGATACCGGCCCCTGCGGTCCATGCACCGAGATTTTTTACGATATGGGTGATGATATCGGATGTGGAAGACCGACATGCACCATAGGATGTGATTGCGACAGATTCCAGGAGATATGGAATCTTGTTTTTATGCAATTTAACAGGGACAAGGATGGGAATCTAACCCCCCTGCCCAAGAAGTGTGTCGATACAGGGGCAGGCCTTGAGAGACTTACGGCGTGTCTGCAGGGGGTTCATTCAAATTATGAAACAGATCATTTCCAAAAGATCATCTCTGATGTAAGCCACATTACCCAGGTAAAATACCACGATTCAAATGCCACCGATATATCCCTTCAGGTCGTAGCTGATCATTTAAGGGCCATAATATTTTTAATTGCTGACGGGGTATTACCAAGCAATGAAGGAAGAGGCTATGTTTTAAGACGCATAATGAGACGCGCTCTGCGACACGGAAAAAAGCTTGGAATGCATGAACCTTTTATTCACAGGCTTGGCAGCACGTTTATAGATGAAATGAAAGGAGCATATCCTGAACTCGCCGATAAAAAAGAGTTCGTTCAAAAAGTAATCCGGGCGGAGGAAGAGCGCTTCCTTGAGACACTGGAGAGTGGGATGAAACTCTTTCAGGAAGAGATTGCAAACTTGAAAAAACTGAAAAAAAAGACATTGCCCGGCGGAGTCCTCTTCAAGCTCTATGATACATACGGATTTCCACCAGACCTTACAAGACTGATGGCCGAGGAAGAAAAATTTAACGTAGATGAAGAAGGCTTCAATGTTCTCATGGAAAAGCAACGTGATATGGGAAGAAAAGCCTGGAAAGGGGTTACTCCCAAAAAGGTAAATTCGCTTTATAACAGCTATCTAAAGAGCGATCCCAAGCAAAGGTTTTTGGGATACGAGAAATCATCAACTAAAGCGAAACTTCTTCATATTATAAAGGACGACGAGGAGGTAAAAGAAGCAAAATGTGGTGAAACAGTGGAATTAATCTTCGATCAAACAACGTTCTATGGGGAATCCGGAGGTCAGGTTGGCGATACCGGGGAGATTATTTCCGGATCATCAGCAATTAATGTCACCGACACCTTGAAGCCATTGCCTGATCTGATCGTAAGTCGCGGAAAAATCACAAGTGGATCTTTCAAACAGGGTGATGTCTGTGACCTTGTTGTCGACAATGACAGGAGGAATTCAATCCGGTTAAATCATACGGCTACCCACCTGCTCCATTGGGCACTAAGGAAAGTAGTTGGAAATCATGTAAAACAGGCCGGCTCCCTTGTTGCCCCGGATCGCCTGCGGTTCGACTACACCCACTTCGAACCCCTCACCTATGACCAATTAAAAGAGGTAGAGCGGCTAATTAACGAACGGATTAAGGAAAATTCCGAAGTAAAACCACGACAGATGCCATATAAGGATGCCCTGGCCCTGGGGGCAATGGCGCTTTTTGGAGAAAAATATGGAGAGGAGGTGCGGGTAATATCTGTCGGAGACTTTTCGCGTGAATTGTGTGGTGGAATACATGTGAATAATACAGGAGAGATTAGATTATTTACTGTTGTTAATGATGGCGGAATCGCCTCGGGTGTAAGAAGAATCGAGGCATTAACCGGCGAAGAGGCCCTGAACTATTTAACAAAATCTCATCAGGCAATCCTGAAAATAGCAGAAACAATCAAGACGCATCCAAATGAAATTTTGTCTAAAATACAAAAGATAATTGAGAACCAGAAAATGATGGATAGAGAGATTTCAAACCTCAAAGCTGAATTAACATCGAGAGATAGTGAATCACTACTTAAAAATATTGAAAATATAAATGGGATTGATGTCCTTGCGCAGGAGGTTTTGGTTGATCCGGCCGAACTGAAAAATTTAGCCGAAAAACTAACCTCAAAGCTTAAAAAGGGAATTATTTTATTAGCCTGCGAAAGCAGCGGGAAAGTAAATCTCGTCCTCTCTCTTACAAAGGGGCTTGCAAAAGAATATCACGCGGGAAACCTTATAAAAGAGATAGCCGTGGAGATAGGGGGGAGTGGAGGTGGAAGAGCCGATATTGCGCAAGCGGGGGGCACGAGGAGTGCTGGCCTTGAGAATGCCTTTAAATTACTCAAATCCATACTAAACAAAGGTAGGTCTTAAAAAATGAAGGTAAAAATATACACAACAACCTATTGTGGTTATTGCAAACGCGCCAAAGAGCTCTTTAGATCCAAGGGGATAGAATTTGAAGAGATTGATGTAACCAACGACGAGGGTCAGAGGAAAAAATTGGTTGATCTGACCGGCAAGAGAACCGTACCTCAAATTTTCATAAATGAGAAAGGTATAGGTGGCTATGATGATCTTGCCCTACTAGAAGAGAGTGGAGAATTAGATAAGCTGTTAAAATCGTAGTAACCATGTAAAAATTCCCTGCCAAAACATTACCTTTAGACAGGTTTTTGATTGTAGTTTTTCTATATTCTTTTATTATAAAATTGCTAACTTCGCGAAATTTAGATTGTTTTTAAAAATCCTATACATCCCCAGAGAGTTGGCACAACTGTTGAAACAAAAGCGTACAAACAGTTTTGATTTTGGGGGTTTTTATGAAAAGGGTTTCTCTTCTATTTTTCTTCTTTGCGTTACTTTTCGCCACAACAGCCATGGCTTATCAGGAGGTTGTATGTCAGGAAAGGGGGAGCGGAGTGGCTTTAAAAAGCTACCGATGCCCTATATATCCGCTAAAAGCGATCCTGAGTGACTGCCTGTCAAGATCGGATTTGAAATTAGAAATTGTCGCGGGCAAGCCTTTTCGACCGGATGAAGCAAGGCCGGTTTTCGAAGACCCCTTTACAGGAGAAACCTTCACACCAGATAGAATGTTTGACGAGGCTGTTTGCTACAGACCTGGCAAATATTATAAAGATTTTGATGAGTATATACCAAGGTCAGATCTTGAAATATTTGTTCTTTGGTATGAAGGTGAAGAGAGAGAGAAGGATCTGAATTCTGCCTATAACGAATGCTTAAACCGTTCCTCAAACGAACTTATCGGAAGGTAATTTTTCCTCCAATAGGACCCGGCTTCTTAAGATATTAGGGGGCCGGGTCGTCCCATCTATAAAGTAGTAGTTGTAGCAGCTTGCGCCATTTTCAGATACATCTGTGCTTCCTGATTTTGGGAATCCCTATTTAAAACAACCTCCCACTCCCGAATGGCATCCAATACCCTCCCCTGTGAATATAATAGAAGCCCCAGCTGGATTAAGGCCGGCGCATAGGCCGGATTCGTGGATTTTATCTTTTTCAATTCACGCATAGCCCTCTGTTTCTGTCCTTTAACCTCACAAATTTTCGCGATTTTAAGTTTAGCCTCGCAAGAATCGTCATTTAAATTAACCGCCTTGCAATACTCTTCCAAAGCCTCGTCGTATCTTCGGTATTTCGCATAAAAATCACCCAACTCAATATGCTTTTCTGAAATCTTTTGGTCTATGTATGGATCACGTCCATCCTTACGTCTATTTATAATCTCACGCGCTTTAGTAAAAACCTTCTCCGCGTCCTGATAGCGTCCAAGGTCATTATAAAGAATGGAGAGGGAGATTGCGGCATCTGTATGATGGGGGTCTAACTGCAGTGCCTTTTGAAACGCACTTATTGAGCGATTAAATTTCCCCTGATCGTAGTAAAGTGTTCCAAGTTCAGCAAATGCCTGGGATAGCTCATTATTTTCTTTAATCGCCTGAAGAAAATATCTCTCCGCCTCTTCGAATTTATTCTGATTAACCCTTTCCCTCCCTAATTTAAGATACTCTTCGGCCCTACTCATTGATTTCCCCAAGTCTCACAATCGCTTTCGAACCCCATACTGAGTCACGACCACCAACACTCGCGATTTGAAAAGCCCTTTTCGCGTCATCAACCTTTTTAAGCTTCAAATATGCCTCTCCCATTTTATATGCCGCTTCAGAAGCGAGATCCGAATCGCGGTAAAGATCCACTACCTTCTGCAACCTGGAAGCCGCTGCGCCATAGTCACCCTTTCTCGTATAGAAATCCGCAATATATATCTCTTTCTGGGCTAATTTTTCCTTCCCGGCGATAATTTGTTCCCTTGCCTCTTTTACATATTGGCTTCGCGGGTATTGATTAATAAGATCCTCATAAACCTGGATCCCCTTTTTTATCGACATCAGATCTCTATCAATACTTCCCGGCGCGTCGGCAAAATACGATTCTCCGATCCTATATGTAACATATGGAAGATTTTTGTTTTCAGGATGTAGCTCCCGAAAGGATTCATAGGCTGCTATTGCCCCCTTATACTCCCCTTTTAAGAAATAGGTGTTGGCTATCTCTAGATCGGCTTCAATGGCATAACGCGTCAAAGGAAATTTGCTCTTTACATAATTAAATTTATCAAGGGCCAGCTCATACCTTCCAGCATCCTGATATCCTTTTGCATTTTCAAACGCCAACCTCGCTGACTCCTCCATAGACATTGGTTCAGGAGTTGAACAAGAAATAAGCACAGAAAACAGGATTGGTATACTAATAAACAATAATTTATTCATAATTTCTATCTATTACGGTTAATACGCCTTGTCGAGAGTATATTATCTCGTCATGCCCAGCCGCAAAGAGGCGTTGGGCATCTCTCCGAGGCGAGCTACTATGGGCGCTGGGGATGGCAGGCCTCTTGTTTCGCGCTAATACGTGCGATACCCTAAAATATCGATGAAAACCTTACAGCAAAGCCTCTCCCAAGACCCTAAATTTCTTAAAGGAAAAGCCTTAATAGCGGAGGCCATTGAGGGGCTTGGAAAATCGATAAATGGCATTAAAAAGGGAAACCCGGGGGAGTTAAAGAGACTTTCAGGGTGGGTAGAGGGAATACGGGGGAGAGCCCTTTTTCATCCAGCCATTGGCTCGGGAATGGGGTTTGGAATCTATCAGGAGATGGCGGATGGGGGCATTAAAATTGATTTCGCAACAAATATTGGGACTTACTTCTTTGGTCACAATGATTTAGATCTGCTTCGAACCGCGCTAGACGCGGCAGCCAAGGATGTTCTTATGCAGGGAACACTGCAGCAGCTTGAAGATTACGGCAGGTTCCTGGAAATATTAATCAAAAACTCCAGATCAGATTTATTTCAAGGATGGCCGGCACTGACGGGATCTGACGCAAATGACAACGCGTTAAAAATTATCAGGCAAAAAAAAAGCCCGGCAAACAAAATCATAGGCTTTAAGGATGCCTTTCACGGCAGGAATTCTGGTTTAACGGAGATTACGGATAATCCTACAATGCGAGAGGGTTTGCCGGTTTTCGGCATCGCGTATCACATCCCTTTTTACTCTCCTAAAGAGGGGGAAGAATCTATAAAAAAGAGTGTCAATGAATTAAAATCACTACTCCTTAAAAATAAAAAAGAGATAGCGGGGTTTATTTTCGAATTGGCCCAGGGAGAGGGGGGTTTTAATTTCGCGCCAAGAGAATTTTTTATACCACTTATGGATATCTGCAAGAACGAGGGTATAGCAATCTGGATAGATGAGATTCAAACCTGTGGGAGATTGGGGGAGCTCTTTGCCTATCAAAAAATGGGTCTGGAAAAATATGTTGATGTAGTCACGTGCGGAAAGATGTTTCAAAATTGCGCGACACTCTGGAGCAGGGAATACGCGCCCAGGCCAAACCTGATTGCGGGAACATTCGGGGGATCAACGATTTCCCTGATGGTAGGGAGAAGAATAATTGAGCGCCTTTTAACCGAAAACTTCTTCGGAAAAAATGGAAAAATCGCAACAATTGAAAAATATGCCAAGAGTGGTCTGCAGGGGTTAAATAAAAGATTAAAAAAGGGCTCAATCAATCAAATAGAGGGGATTGGTTGTATGATTGCCTTTACTCCAAA
>MGRR01000004.1:2477-4978 GCA_001798265.1 Deltaproteobacteria bacterium RIFCSPHIGHO2_12_FULL_43_9 | reverse complement strand
AAAATTTAAAGGCTTTGATATAATTATCTCAACCGCCTCCGTTCCCGGAAGAAAGGCCCCTCTTATTATAACGGAGGAGGCTGTTCTTGGTATGAAACCTGGCTCGGTTGTCGTTGATCTCTCGGCACCAAACGGCGGAAACTGCGCCCTTACGGAACTGGATAAAATCGTCGTGAAAAATGGCGTGACCATTGTCGGCATAGGAAACTATCCGGCCCTCGTACCAACGAACGCAAGCTCGTTTTATTCACGCAACCTTACTGAAGCATTATTTTTGATGTTGGGAGAGAAAGAGGGAAAATTATCTCTCAAGTTTGACCTCGGAGATGAGATTATAAACAAATCCCTGGCCACCCATAATGGCGAGATAAGATTAAAGGTTAACTAAAGTGGAGACGACTCTATGGCCGATCTATCAACTCTAACAATCCTCCTATACGTGCTGGGACTTGCCTGCATCGTCGGATATTACGTTATCTGGGGGGTCACAGCGGCCCTGCATACACCACTTATGGCGGTCACCAACGCAATAAGCGCGATCATTGTCGTTGGCGCGATCCTGGTTTCAGGTTGGGGTGGGGAGCATGGAGTATGGATTAATATTTTGGGATTTTTCGCCGTCTTTCTTGCTTCCATAAACATCTTTGGCGGGTTTGTCGTTACAAACAGGATGCTTTCGATGTTCAGGAAGAAAAAACAATGAACCTTAGCATAGATTTCTACTGGGCGGTTTATGGCGTGGCATCGCTCCTCTTTTTTCTCGGACTAAAGGGTCTCTCTTCTCCCAGGACAGCGGTCCGCGGAAACTTCTTTGCCATGCTCGGCATGGCGCTCGCCGTTATTTTTACCCTCCTCCACCCGAGCGTTGAAAACTACACATGGATCATCGCCGGGCTTCTCTGCGGCGCGGTTGTCGGAACTATGGTCGCCCTAAAAATAAAAATGACCTCCATGCCCGAACTTGTCGCCGCCCTTCACAGCTTTGTCGGACTCTCGGCAGTGCTCGTCGCGTTTGGCGCCTATTTCATCCATTCATGGGACGGGGAACTCACCAGGATTTTAATGGCGGAGACCGGCATAGGAAGTTTTATCGGCGCCATAACATTCACCGGATCGGTCATCGCGTTTGGAAAGTTAAGGGGGCTTTTAAGCGGAAACCCGGTCACATTCTGCGGACAGCATCTACTAAATCTTATCCTGGCCCTGGCTATGCTCGGTTTCTCTGTAGATTTTATCCTCTTCGATCACCTCTGGTCATTTGTAATCCTAACAGCAATCGCGTTTCTGCTCGGGGTCACACTTATCATTCCGATAGGTGGCGCGGACATGCCGGTGGTTGTCTCCATGCTGAATTCGTATTCCGGATGGGCAGCAGTGGCAACAGGATTCACACTCAATAACCCACTTCTGATTCTAACTGGAGCCTTCGTGGGAAGTAGCGGCGCTATTCTCTCCTATATTATGTGTAAAGCGATGAACCGCTCATTCTTTAGCGTCATACTTGGCGGCTTCGGCGGGGAAGGTGAGGAGTCTGTAGCCTCCAGCGCGGCCCGAAAGGGTGTTAAGTCCGCCTCAGTCGAGGATCTCGCGTTCATGCTCGAGAACTCCAGCAAGGTCATCGTCGTTCCCGGCTATGGCATGGCCGTTGCCCAGGCACAATACGCGGTAAAAGATCTTTACGACTGCCTCACCGCGAGGGGCATTGAGGTAAAGTTCGCAGTGCATCCTGTCGCCGGCAGGATGCCCGGTCATATGAACGTGCTCTTGGCCGAATCCGAGATCCCCTACGATTCCGTAGCAGAACTGGAGGATATCAACAGTGAGTTTCCATCAACCGATGTGGCATTCGTTATCGGAGCAAATGATGTCGTTAACCCGGCGGCAAAAACAGACAAGTCCAGCCCACTCTATGGAATGCCAATTCTCGACGCCTATAAGGCAAAACACGTATTCATAAGCAAACGCTCCATGAGGGCCGGTTACGCAGGCGTAGAAAATGAGCTCTTTTTCTACGACAACGCCGCGCTTGTATTTGGCGATGCAAAGGAGACCTGTCAGGCACTAGTAGCAGCCCTTGGAGGAAGCGGCTGATCCCGCAGCAGTGACCCCAATTACTTTTTAAAAAAAGTGCCAAACATTTCAAACCGTTACAAAGCCTACATGGGATTTTAGCGGAATCTTAAGAGACCTGGCGAAACAGGATTAATCTATTAATCCGTAAGATATTAAATAAATTCTGATTTTAGACCGAGTAACCGTAGAACAATCACCTACAAGGAGTGGACTGTGAGAAGAAAGATTAAATTTTTCCTGCTGATAATCAGCGCGGGTGTTTTTCTGCTGCCGGGGGTTTCGCAGGCTAGTGCCAGGTGTTCCCCTGGCGCATCAAAACCCAGCAAACCCTCTGCCGTAGTAAACATCCCGGATAACCAGCGCTATGAGGCAGAGGCAACTGGCCAGGCACCCACTATCATACAGGCACATCATATAGCACTTAGAAC
>MGRR01000004.1:0-2431 GCA_001798265.1 Deltaproteobacteria bacterium RIFCSPHIGHO2_12_FULL_43_9 | reverse complement strand
GGTACAAGTGGTTCCGGAATGAATTTTGGAACACCAGTTGTGGCAGAGAGTGGGTTTGAAGGTAAACCTAGCGAGCACTACGAAGAAGATTTGCTTATAGAATTGGAACAAGATGGGCGAGTAAGAAAAATTACACTCAACGACGGTACCACGGTATACCAGGTTGTCGTCCGGGCCGTATCGAATAGATATGATGCATATTGTTGGGGATGCTAAGGTGAAAGGGAGGCTCTAATGAAGGCTCGATTAAAAAAAGGACATCTGTTTTGGATAATTGTTGGATTATTTTCTGTAACCCTTCTCGCGCGCTTCACCTTCAACGGCTCCCACGCAATAGGCCAAAAAGCCTCAGTCCAACAATGCCCATGCGACAGTAGCGGATGTGTAAGCTACACCTCAACAGGCAAGAGAGCCAAGAATGCCACCATGGCAGGTGTTGGAACCGCGCAATATACGGGGGCGCCATTACCTAATAACCCGATGTATACAGGCGCAGTGGACGAAGCAAAGAGAGCGGCAGCAGCCGATTTTATTTTAAGGATGGCCAGCTGCGTAGATACGACTTGCGACGACTGCGAGAAAGAAGCATATGATCTGATTATTGGCCCTGGTTATAAGGTTACAGATAAGGATTTCCCTCCTATTCCAGACGGAGCAGTTGAACCTTCGAAGGGCGCAGAGATGACCGAGGAAGAGAGAGCAATGTGGGCCGAAGTACACAGCAAGCGTTGGCGCACCGTGACGGTTTCTACGACTGATGTCTCTGGCAGTTTAAGATGCGTTTGTAAAAACTAAAACCTACTCTATCTGATTAGCGTGTCACTCCAGGGTTTCTTTAGAAACGATTCCCAATGGAGCGACCGTATCCCCTTTGTCCTGCATGTGATGTGAGCCCTTGGTGGTGGAACCGGGGCAGAGAGTTTTTCCATTAGCTCAAGTTGAGAAAAGAGCAGGATTTCAGTTCCATCTTTAGTATCTCTTTTTTAGCTTGTAACTCATGAGCCCATCCGCTCTTATGTTTAGTCTATCTATTGCTACTGGTGGGCGGGCAGTGATTGCAATTCGCGGTGACACAAGCTTGGCTAGAGATCCCACGCCAGGAGAGAAACAAAGAAATCGAATTGTTAGAGAAATTTGGAAGGCGGGAGGTAGAAAAGCTTGGATATTTATATCTAATTGACGACCCTACTTCGTCATCTCCTCCCGTAATCCTTGAGCAAAGGATCTCTTTCTGCTTTAACCACCTAAAATCCTTCTGGTGTTTTTAGTAATATTAAATAATCTCACCAGCCCAAAGCATCTGAGCAAACTTGCTGTAGGGAAGAATAAGAATTCCATCTTCGGTTTTTCTTGCTGTTGAATCACAGCAAACAACAATTTTATTTTTTAAATTTTTAAACTCACTTGCTAAACTTCTAAGTCCCACAAGATGATCTGATGTTATATTGTTCGATCCTTTTGCTTCAATCCCAACTCTCATTCTATCCAATATAAAATCGACTTCAGTAACTTTGCTTAATTGCCAGTACGAGATATCAAAATATTTTCTTGAGTAGGCCCGATAGGCATTTATTTCATGGAAAACCCAATTTTCAAATGCTTTTCCAAAATTATGAGATCCATGTTCAATAATACCTCTTTTGGCTAATAAATTTACAATTCCAACATCATAAAAATAAAATTTAGGAGATTGGACAATGCGTCTCTTGGTTTTTCCAGAATACGCTTCAACAAAGCAACCAATAAGAGTATCGACCAAAATCTGATAATATTCTTTAATCGTATTAGGCGATACTCCACAATCACGGCCGAAAGATGATAGACTAATTATCTCAGTATCTCCTAAGGATGCAGAATCAAGAAACTTAGCAAAGGTAGGAATTGCCCGAACAAGCCCTTCTGCCGCAATTTCATCACGAAGATAATCACCAATGTATGAGCGAAGCATTTCAATGTAGTCTTCAGACAAATAGTGTGGTGGAAGATAGCCTCGATTGAGCATTATCTGTAAATTAAAATCTGATTTCAACTCTTCACTTACAAAACCGAACAATTCATAGCGAATTGCTCTCCCACCAAGCAAATTTGCATGCTCTCGCCTAAGTTTTCTCGCACTTGAACCGCAGAGGGCAAATTTAAGCTTCTTATTTTCAATTAGCCAATGAACTTCATCTAAAAGGATAGGGATTTTCTGAATTTCATCGATAACCACGTGACCCTTAGGATTCGATGCAGCTAATTCCTCTCTTAATAAATATGGCTTACTACTATATTTTGCAAAAAGGTCGCTCTTTAAAAGATCAATGTAGATAGCCTCTCCAAACTGCTCATGCATTAAATATGATTTTCCAGTTTGGCGCTGCCCCCACAAAAAGAAGGTTTTCTGTTTTGCCTTCTCAAAATTCAGGAGTCTTTTAACCATGTTAAAGAG
>MGRR01000003.1:12226-14759 GCA_001798265.1 Deltaproteobacteria bacterium RIFCSPHIGHO2_12_FULL_43_9 | reverse complement strand
CATCCTGAACGAAGTGAAGGATCTCGTAGAATTAATGTCGAGGCAGAAACAAAGGCGCCATCCACTCTTGATATAAGGGGAGAAAAGGTTGAAGAAGCACTCGACAAACTGGATAAATTCCTTAATGACGCAACAACATCTGGTCACACACAGGTTGTAGTCATTCACGGACATGGTTCAGGAAAACTCAGAGAGGCAATCAGGAAGTTTCTGCTCAAATCCAAACTGACGGAGTCTCAGCGCCCGGGCGAGCCACACGAAGGAGGAAACGGGGTGACCATCATAACCCTACACTCAATTTAATCCCAACCCCCTCCGATAAAAGGGGTATGTCCCCTGCCCCACCATTAAAAAGATTACTGGCATTTATAATTGATACATTGACCATTCTAGCGATAATCATAATTCTATCGGTTTCAATACACACCCTATTTATGTTTGTCGCAATTAATGCAAATAGATCAGTCTATTACATTGCCCCAATTGTAGCGGCGGTTAAATTTTTGGTCTCACTTCTGGCCATCCTGGGTTATCTGACCATTTCCAACTGGTATTGGGGTAGTACGGTTGGAAAGTCTCTGCTTGGATTAAGGGTTGTGGAGGTTAATGAAAAACCGCTCTCTCTGAAGAGCTCGATTATCCGCTCCCTCTCTTACATCCTCACAGCATGGACGTATGGAATCGGTTTTTTCATAGGATTAATACGAAAAGACAGACTCACTCTGCATGATTTTGTTTCAAACACAAAGGTCTGCTCTGCTCACGAGGATTTTTTAAGCTTCGACACAAAATCACTCTCCGACACAGATTTGAAACCCTTTGCCGGGACCTGAAGGGTATCAGAGAGATGGGACTCGGCGTATCTTAAAAGATAATTTTTCGGATCCCAAAGAAGATATCCCTTAGACCTCCCTTCATAGACTACATCTTTATTCTCATCGGCAAAGCGCGTTGACGCCGAAATATCGATTCTCAGCACCCTAAACCTTTTATATCTCTTGGCACCAACCAGCTTAAAATTTATTTCTGTTATTAACGGGAAAGGGATTGCAAAATCACGCCACTTAAAACTCTCCTTCCATTCATCTCCCGGAGAGAGCCTTTTTGCCGGAAAAACAAGGGACGGAAGATAGAAAAGGGAATCGGGGGGATAGCCTGTTACGTCCAAAATATGTCCAAATTTATCTATCTCAATCTTAATCTCCTCCCCAACCTCGGGAAGACCCAACCGGTTTAAATCAAACATGCCATCCTTTTTGGTTGTAGATTGAAGCATCACGATCTTGCCATCCGGCTTAACAGCCAAAATTTCCGTTGAGACACTGAACGCCACAGAGGAGTGGGATTCGGTGTCTATCTCACCATCCTTGTAAACCTTATTTACCGACCTAAATTCAACATCCGATTGCTCCCTCCCACCCTCCTTCGCAACCACACTCAATTCAACCGGAAATTTGATCTTCGGCGTACAACCAGCAAATAACAGGGATAAGACAATTGAGAGTGATAACAATGGAAACTTTTTAGTCAGTTTCATGAGCATTTTCCTCAAAGGTTTCAAGATGTTAGAGATCCTCAAAAAACGACTACCAGATTGCCAGAAAAGGAGAATCACCTAAAAACACCCTATCACATTCTTAAGTAAAATCAACAAGATAGATGGTGCAAAAAAAAATACACTGGCCCCCACTTTGCAGCAATATATCAATAGCAATTACAGTTTATTCGGAGAGGGGATGTACAAGAGCATCTTTTACATTTTATTGACTATGACCTTCGCAACCATAGGTTGCTCCGCGAAAACCGAACCAGAAAAGTTCCCAAAGGTCATGCACTCAATTCCAATGACCGGAATTACACAAGGAACAGGTGGCGCAACAGGCACCGCGATGATTGTGATCCCGTCACATTTTGCGTCTGCCGATATCACAATCCCCACCGCAACGGCTGAAGATCCTATTGAAACAGCTCTCTGTATTCAGAGTGGTGAAAATGAGGAGTGCTCCGCCCCATTTACCGTAAACAGCGGCAATTCAACAAGACTCCTTCTCGATTTCTCACTCGGTATGGCAGAGTTAATCCGCACTACGGGACTAGTCAGCCTCTATGTAGTCGACTTTGTAACAAGGCTTGTAATCATATCTGCAAACATTAATCAGGGAACACCCTCCGACAGAATCCCGGCAGAATTCTCTGAACCCCAAGTGCCAGACGCCCCACCAGCGCAATAACAACTTTCGTCATTCCGACACTTGTTGTCATCCCCGTACCCGTTGTCATCCCCGTGAAAACGGGGATCCAGATTCCCGCTGGAGCCTGCACTCCGTGAAAACGGGGTGCGGGAATGACAGGGTGCATTCGCAATGACGGTAATCAGAACTGATACCTGACATTAAACCAGAGGGTTGTACCCCAAAGCCCGGAGGCAGCGTAGTCTCCAAAGAGCGCTGCAATCTGCCCAAGATTTCCTGATTTCAGAGGAACATCAACGCCCCCCTCAAACCATACCCCACCCCATGGCTGATACTTAATA
>MGRR01000003.1:0-12216 GCA_001798265.1 Deltaproteobacteria bacterium RIFCSPHIGHO2_12_FULL_43_9 | reverse complement strand
ATCGATTGTCGCAGACCAGGCGTTTCTCCATACAAGGGATGACTCAACAGCAATTGGAAGAGATGGGAAATAATATTCGCCACCAATTCCAACAAAAATCTCATCCCCATATCTGCTATCCGAATTCTTTGGATCAATCCTGGAAACAAAACCGAAGTCAGAGCTTAATATAAATCTATAAAATATCTTTTTTATTTCGGCTGAGACACCAAGATCTGTCCGGTCGACCAGAATCGCTGCTGAACCCCTCCGGGGAAACTGCAACCATCCATTGAGATAGATAAAGTGCGGAAATTCCCTCTGAAGGTTTGAATAGACCCTCCCTTTAACATTCAACTCTGGGTTCCCGACCAAAAGCAGGGACTCCGCGGGCCCTCCCCCAACAAAAAGTGGTAAATCCCCGCCAAGATGGATCATTGGCCAGAGGGCTATTGAAAGAACATTATTAAAAAGATTTACATTCCCTGAGGCGGATCCACCAAAACCCTCCAGATGCGTCAATTGATATCTCGAAGATGCTTCATGAAAACTATCGAGCAGAGCCATCCTCTCACTGATCCGTTCATTAACCTCCGCCGCCTGCGCAATATCAGGGACCACATCCTCGTCAATAGCCCTTGCTGATACAATATTTAAAATAGGAAAAGAAAATATGGCCACGAAAAGTGCATGCCTTAAAAATACACTACAATACGGATGAGACATTTTACCCCCCGCGTCATAAAAAGGTCAGCTCAAATTAGATTCTAGTTGGGTTTACTACTTGCACTCAAGTCCTTTAACCCCCATACTAAATATGGGTTGGTATTTCCACCAATAACCATCAACTAAGCGGGGGAGACTATGGTCTCGGTTGAGCCTGCAAGGATGGAGCAAGTGGAGTATCTGATCAGTCAATCGGCACAAGGCCATCATATATTATTTGATACCGATACAATTAAAAAGGTGTTTAAAAACGACCTACAAACTGCCATTCCGAAAGAAAAGGTAGAAGAGGCAAGGCAGTTTCTATCAGAGCTTATCAATCAACCATCGATCAGGGCAAAGAGGGAATATCTATCGAGTCTACCCGAGGATATTCAGCATCTGCTGATAAAGACATATTTTAATATATTAGAGAATTCTATTATCAAGAAGAGACAGAACATTTCCTAAAACGTCATCCTGAGCGCTCTCGTCATCCTGAGCGCTCTCGTCATCCTGAGCGCTCTCGTCATCCTGAGCGCTCTCGTCATCCTGAGCGAAGCGAAGGATCTCTTCCGTCATTGCGAGGAGCCGAAGGCGACGAAGCAATCTCTTCTTCGGGGAGATTCCTTCGGTCGCGCAGCCTGTCCTGAGCGAATGCGAAGGGCTCCCTCGGAATGACGTTTACTTTTTCCGTAGATACTCTTCCAACTCGGAGATGATTGCCTCAAGCCTCTCATGAATTGACTGAAGCCTGGCCACACGCTTCTCCATTACCCGCACCTGCTCGGCACTATTTTCCCTCTTTTGATGATTCCAATCACCGATTCGTCGCACGAAAGCCTCAGAAGAGAGATATGTTCTGCTTGTAGGAAGAAGAAATGCTAATTTTTCCGACTCACTCTTTTTATCCATAAACGTTCTACAGGGGGGATCCCCCAGATTCCACCTCTCCTGCTATAGATAGAGCAATCGGTATGCCAAATTATAATGGGGCTCAATCCAAGATAGGTTGTAACTACGGGATATTACTCATGTTTTTTGTGCGGGGGTTATACGCCAACAATCCACCCGAAAAAGGGACGCAATTTGGGGCACCTGATGACAATAAACCCTATTTCATCCTCGCTATGCAGAGCGGGATCCCCCTGCTCCAACCACTGTCGGTCTCTATGATAATCGGCAGCCTAAAGGCACCTGTGCCCCCCGGACTACCCATCCCAGATTTGGCAAATAAATCCAATATTAAATCGGAGCCCCCTCCAACCACCAATTCCAATTCTTCGGGAGTAGATACAAATAAAGCCCCCTTTTTCCAATCCCCACCACTACCTTCGGAGAGTGAAACCTTCAGTTGGGTGCTGGAGATATTCTCAAAAACAAGCCTCTGGGTAGCGGTATAATCTGGCCCTTTTTTTCCACCACGCCACTGACCAAACGCTAAGGTTGTATTATCAAAAATAACCGGAACTTTATCCACTGCATCCAGTTTGGCCCTTCCATATCCCTGATAGAACATATCAAGATTCAAGTCTTTGGCCGCTAAAAGAAGAAGTGATTTAATCTTAAACGCGGAGATTGAAGATGCCCCGCTTTTAATAAGCATCTCCTTAACCAGTGCCGCAGCACCCGCTATATGAGGGGCTGCCATAGAGGTTCCACTCCATGTTGCGTATTTATCATCGGGGATTGTAGAGGTGATTTCAAAACCAGGCGCCATAATATCCGGTTTTACCGATGAATTCTGGATAACAGGCCCCGCGGAGCTAAAGCTTGCGCGCGTATCCTCAAGCGTAGATGCCCCCACGGTTATTGCGTATCTTGATGTTCCAGGTGTTCCGACCGTCAAAAACTTTGGTCCACTATTTCCTGCCGCGACTGCAACAACAACACCCGCAATCATCGCATTGGAGAGGGCCATCGACATTGCGTCATACGGATCACCATCATCTCCACCCAGACTAAGATTCATGACATCTGCCTGATCATCGAACGTCGAAGGATCAAGGTCAAAATCAAGCGCCCTCTCTATCCCCTTTAAAATCCAATCGGTATATCCAACCCCATCCTTGTTTAAAACCTTTATGCCCCAAAGCCTTGCCCCTGGAGCGACACCCTTCAGTCCAGCCGCAATACCCGACACGTGGGTACCGTGACCATTATCATCCATCGGAAACGCCTTTGGAGAAACGGCATGTATCGCCTTCTCCACCTTATATCCTTCACCCAAACCACCACCCAGGTCTCTATGTGTCCAGTCTATCCCAGTATCAACAATCGCAATCCTGATCCCATCCCCACGCAAACCTCGATCATGCAGCACATTTGCGCCAATATGATTTACGGAGCGGTCGAGCAACACACTGGCATCATCCCGGGATATTCTTCTCGGCTCTCCAACAACCGCAATTTTAACCTTTTTAACGGGCTCATACGATATCACCCCCTCAACAAAATCCAGAAGCCGCACCTTTTCTTTCGGCATCTCCACAACAACGGAATGGAGCGCGAATTTTGTCAGGCTATCTGGAACAATCTTCGCTTCAGAGATCATTGCGGCCAGGGATTTACTGAACTTCGTAAAAGTAATGGAGAGCCCCTTATCCCCCGCAACCATCGCCTCATTAGCAACCAAACAGAGGGGAGTCCCCTCGAGAACAACAATGCTCCTTACAGATTCGCCAGCGAGCGCCAAATTATAGAAAAAAAGTGTAATAAATAAGAGTGGTATAAATCGCTTCATTGCAGAACCTCCTAAAACAGACAAAAGACCTTCCAAAACGTACCCCGCCAAATACGGCGGTGCAAGCATTTTCATCTTGCTCTTCTTTCACATGCTATGTATGTATAGAAGCCGCTACGAGGGCGGGAGTAGCTCAGTTGGTAGAGCGCAAGCTTCCCAAGCTTGAGGCCGCGGGTTCGAAACCCGTTTCCCGCTCCGATTTTATTCGCATCTCCGCCATTCAATGCCGAATGTCGTGGGACCAATGAGGGTCAATTCTCCCCGACCTTCGTTATTTTCAGGGTCTTTTAATCCAACCTTAACAATTCCCTTGATGTTCAATGCCCTTGTCTTTTCACACGAAGACCAATTTGTCTGGAGCGGAACCTTGGCGTGTAGGGTAAATTCAACCGGACCACTGAACAGATGTTTTAACTCTTCAGCTTCATCACCCTGGAAATAGAATAAACCCCCTACCTCCGCATTAATATCACGATCCAATTTTGATGAGAGAATAAAATCGACGTTAGAAAGAGAATATTGCCACCCTTCACTGTGTCGGATATCCAGAACCACCTGACAAAATTTACGATGATCGCCCTTGGAGAACCCTGGGCCCAATTGCGCTGAAAAAGAGGGAAAGTTGATTTGGAGTGTACCAAAATCCTCACTTATATTCGCGGTTACGGCATCATTTTTACACCCGCTCCCAGCGTATTCGACCGCGGCGATTTGAGCCTCTTCAGGTCTATTTTCATTGTCCGCATTTACGATCTTCCCTAAAAGAAGCAGTAAGGTAACAAGCACTATGGTAGCTAATGCCACATGCTTTATTATCTCTTTCATTTTTTCCCCCTTTGTTACGAAAGCTTTATAATACAAATTTTTATTATGCAAAAATGATGCAAAGGAGAAACACCTAGATAACCCCTTGCCATATGTGTAATTAAAGCCCTACGTGGTAGCATTTTGGCTCCGTCCACGATTAAATGTCACCAACCACTCTTATGAAAGCGCTCCAACGCCCCTTATTTACTGACAATTTTTTTCCCGGGCCAGTGGCATATTATATGCAAAACCAGAGAGTAAAATTTGTTTCGATGTTCAATATGAAAGCACTGGGGGATCAATAATGAAGCATACTACCATACAATTAGTCCTGCTTGTCACGATTGTAATGTTCTCCGGAAACCTCATGTCCGAGACACCACCAATCGGCTCGGTGCGGATAACAGATGTGAGCTATAGCGGCGCAGCATGCCCGCAAAACTCCGTATCACACATGATTTCACCTGATGGAGCGGCATTGACACTTTTATTCGACGATTATCTGGTGGAAGTGGCAAGTGATCGTCGCGGAGCGGCTGCAACAAAAAGCTGCGAGATTCTCCTGACCCTACAGTCCCCTCCAGGATGGGAGTTTGGCATCTTTGGCGTAGACATACGAGGATACGCAGGCTTTGATCCGAGCACCACCGGGTGGCAGTGGGCTGTATATTGGCTTAATGGACGCGGTTTAAGTGGGGTAGTAAACGATTGTCAGGGACAATATGGTAATTATGTCGCATGCAAACAATTCTATGGACCCTTTGATGACAATTATATCCATTCAAACACCCTCTCTCTAGACAAGATCCCTCTTTCCAGCTGCCTCAAGACCCAGCACCGGATAAAAATCCGAACCGGCGCGGTAGTGCAAACAACCGAGGCGGGGCAACGTGCCGCTTTGTTAACTGTAGACTCCATGGATGGTGAACTGCGCGAAAGGTACAATCTCGCATGGAGACGCTGTGAAGGTAGCGGAAACTTTATCGCGACCTGCGATGTAGATTTGAGAAATCAATGGCGTACAATCCGTACCTTTAGTTCACAGGGTACGGGGAATTCTGAATCAAGCGCCAGACAACATGCCCTAAGTAACGCCCGGGGAATATGTGAGTCCGTGCGCAAAAGCAATCCACAATATTTTTGCGACGTCGCGAATGCCAGGTGCAACGCTACGCCGCAATAATTCCTAAAATAGGTGGTGGCAAAATGGCGCCGAATATTCCGATTCTCTTCGCAATCGAACATAAAAAGCCATGGTACCATTTTTGCACCAACGAATGACTGAGGCTGTAAAGCCTGCGAGGGATGCAAACAAAAAAGGAGTCTAAAATGAAAACTATTAAACGCATGATCATCAAACAGAATCTTCTCTCTCTATTAACCCTAACACTGTTACTCTCTTTCGGAGCACCGGTTTTTGCCTTCGGGCCGAATCCAGATGAAGTCCATATCGCTGGAATTGTCTATGCCGGAAGTGGCTGCCCGGCAGGGAGTGTGGCAGAGATGGTCGCACCGGACGCGAAGTCTTTCACGCTGTTATTTGACTCTTACATTGCCGAGGCCGGCCCCGGAATTCCACGACGTGAAAACAGAAAAAACTGTCAAATAGCCGTTGATCTCAGATTTCCACAAGGGTGGTCATATACCATTTTTGAGGTCGATTACCGGGGATATGCTAACCTTGACAGTGGAACACAGGGGGTACAGCGAACCGATTACTACTTCCAGGGGTCCTATCAGACAGCAACCATGCAGAGTACATTCAGGGGACCTTTCGACGATAATTATCAGATTCGCGATACACTCGGACTCTCCGCGCTTGTATGGTCACCTTGCGGCGCAACACGAGCGATTAATCTGAATACACAAGTGAGGGTTGCAGCCACTGGATATCGTAGGGCTTTAATGACAATCGATTCGATCGACGGTGAATTGGAACACCGCTATGGCATACAATGGAGACGTTGTTGGTAGATGGTAACTGGGGACAGAGTAAATAATAGGCAACAACTGTTGCCTATTATTTACTCTGTCCCCAGTGAAATCGTATTTTACTCCCCTTATCATGGCAGAAGTAGCACCCCTCTTCCCCTATCTCTGGGAAGAGTCTGAAGGAGGGTTTGCCATCCTTCGATTCTTCGGCATGGCAGATCAGGCATTTTCCCTTATAGCTTCTCGCGAATCCTTCGTGACCCATTCCAAATTTCAATTCCTCAGTATGAGGAATCTGTACGTGGCATGTTTTACAGGAGACAAAATCCTTTGAGTGGCGCTCCTTAAATTTACTCTCTTCACCATGACAGGCTAAACAGTTAAGGAGGAATGCTCCACTATTACCTTTCTTCTCTGCACTTTTCAGATAACCTGCTCCATGGTTTTTCGCTAATGCCCATGCGTCGCCATGAGGGTATGAATGACACGTTGCACAGGCGACCTTCGCTCCACCACCATCATAATTAAAACCGTGACACTGGGCGCATTGGTTGCGCTCTTTTAAAAATTCCGTGCCGTGAATAAATGTTGATTTAAATTCCTTGGGGTGTGGAAAATTCTTGTGGCACTTTTGACATGAAACCCTGTTGCCCCCACCCATAAGATCCTGACCATGACACGTCTTGCAGCTGCTGGAATCTGAAAAAAAGATCTGACCGTGTGTAGTGGTTTTAAACTCCTCAGAGTGTGGAAAATTCTTGTGGCATTGTTGACATGAGATTCGTGGGCCTCCGCCCATGAGATCCTTCCCATGACATGTCCTGCAGCTATTTGAATCCGCAAAAAATGTCTCGCCATGCGTGGTGGTTTTAAACTCCTCCGAGTGTGGAAAGTTATTATGGCATTGTTGGCACGATATCCTTGGTCCCCCACCCATAAGATCTTTGCCATGGCAGGTCTTACAGCTATTTTGATCTGTGAGAAAAATCTCGCCATGTGTTGTGGTCTTAAACTCCTTGGAGTGTGGAAAATCTTTGTGGCATTTTTGACATGAGGGAGCGGATGATACACCCAATAGATTCTTACCATGGCAGCTTTTGCATCCGTTGGAATCTGAAAGAAATTGCAAACCGTGCATATTGGTAGTTTTAAATTCTTCGGAGTGGGGATATGTGGGCTCAAGCCTCTTTTCCTCTAGCCGTCGCGCCTTTGTGCAGCTTTTCAAAAAGAGAATTGAGGCAGAAACCAAGATGAAAATGCTCGACCGGCTCATATTATTTGTCCCATCCCGCTACCGGTTTTTCCGGCTCATCGTGACAGCTATAACAGCCATGTTCCACTACTTCCGTTATCTCTTTATTCTTAGAGAGGGTCTCCCCAAGCACCTTATGACAAAGGGTACATTGACCTTTATAGGTTTTTGCGATCCCGGCATCATCGGTATGCTTTTCCAGGAACGTCTCAAGATCGCCATGTGGAAATGCCTCGTGGCAGCTGTTACAGGCGACGAAGATCTTTGGATTGCGTTCCTTAAATTTGCTTCCCTCTCCGTGGCAATTGAGACACGCACCACCCTCCTCCACGCCCCTTTTCCGATATGTCGCTCCATGGTTTTCAGGCAATGCCCATTTAACCGGGTGGGGATAGTCGTGACATGACGCGCAGGAGACCTTGGAAGATCCCCCATCAAAGGAGAATCCATGACAGTTTGCGCACCCCTTCTTATCCCTGAAAAACTCTACCCCATGCAGGTGTGTGGTCTTAAATTCGGTAGTATGTATGCCTCCACCATTACTAGGTACCCTGGCAATTTCCCGGGCAGGAAAAAGGGCAAGGCGCTGTGAAAGGAAAAAAACCGAAGCCACAATAGCGGCTATAATCAGAAACAAAGTCGCAGCTTTACGCATTATTAAAAGATAGCACCACGGCTGCTACTCAGCAACCGTGGCGCTAAATTGAGAAGCGGGAAATCACGGCTGGATTATGATCCTGTTTTTGTCACAACCCCTGTGCCAAGCCCTTTCCACTCCGCCGGAATGGGATTGGATTGGTTGAAAACATTTTTTATGATTGTTTCTATGTTATCAAGAGAATCCATGACCTTGAAAAAATTCCCCGCGAATTCTCCCGCGTTTTCAGTTGGATATGCAACGAATACAAAGTACCAGTTCTTATGCAATGGTTTCTGTAACTTATAGGCAACCGAGAACTGTGTTATTACCCCCTCGGATTGCAAAATTGAGAGTTTCTGCTCATTCGAATCGAATTCCGTCTTTTTCATTACAGGGTTCTCAGTGTTGATTTTAACGAAGGAGAACGCATCGTCTTCGAAAAAGAGATGAATTGAGCCCTTCATCTGATCTTCATGCTTGCCCGCAATCGTAAACGTTCCGTTGTAACCCTCTACCGGGGTCGCAAACACCATAATTGGGTATAGGAAAAGCGCAATAGATAGAAGAGATATCTTTTTCATAGCACCCTCCGTTGGTTGGAAAGTTAAAAAGCGTATAGGATTATACGCTCGCGCATTCGGTAAATCCATCAAAAAACTTTGTTTAAAAAACAGAAAAATTAGTACGCATTTACCGCCGGAAACCTAAATGTCATTTACATCCATGTAAAAAATATATATGTTCAAAATCCAAGTTGTGACACAAAAGTATGCGAGGGATTGTATGAAGAATGTTTATAGCTTTCCTTGGCTTATTGGCACTTTAATCTCTTTTATTCCCTTAATACTGCTCTTACCTTCCTGTAATAATAGTAATCCAAACCCGGATCAATCAAACTCGGCCGGCTATTCCTATCCACACGCCGACGACTGGGAAGTGGAGCATATGGCCTTTCTAACCTCACCTACAGCCTCAATAAACGCGGATACTAATAGATGCTCGGTCTGCCACAGTGTCATGAAGAAGAAAAGCAAGGCAATGACAACCACCTGCGCAGTAAAATGTCATTCACCCTCGGATGGCACCGATCCAAAGCCTCTACCAAAACCTATTTCAAATGAATGCTCTTCCTGCCACGCGAAGTATTTTGATCCCGAACAGATGGGCAATTTACATTATCCCTCCGGGGTTGGCCTCTGCAGAATCTGCCACACACCGCAACCCTCCCATTTGGATGGAACAGATAAAAAGGGCGTTACCACTGAAACCAATGCTGAATCGTGTTACAGATGCCACGATCGTCAGGACACGATGCCAAAGGTTCATCCGGCTTTGAGCCTCTATGATGACAGCTGCATACTGTGTCACAACCCGCATGGTGGAAATAAAAGATATTTTATTAACGCCGGTTCGACGGCGGAGCTCTGCACCCAGTGTCACGACATAAAGTTAAATAATAAGTCTATCCATGGAGTAATTGTAACCGATAAAGAGTGTGTTAATTGTCATACGCCACACTCAGGGGCATTTGATAAGCTACTCCATGTCGAACCAACCTCACTTTGCCTCTCCTGCCACGATAAAGAGATCCCAACCTCTGATGGATCAAGGGTGATACCAAACATTAAGCAGAAGGTAACGGAGATGCCATTCACGCACTCTGCCATCACGTATGGGACCTGTAATGACTGTCACTCTCCACACTCAAGTGAACATAACCGCCTCCTCGTGGCAGAATATTCCATCGAAAACTACAATAAACACCAAAAGGATACCTACGCGCTCTGCTTCATGTGCCATGATGACAGGATGTTAAAAAAGGGGATCTCAACAACGGAAACCAATTTTAGAAATGATGTTGCGAAGGGGGTTTCCCCATCCGGGGATCCCAAAATCGACAGTTTCAACCTCCATTGGTATCATGTGGTCGATGCGTCGGGGGATCAGAACAAGAGTCGCGGAAGGGCGTGCAGGATTTGTCACGATCCTCATGGCTCCTCACAGATGTTCAATATCAATCCGTTCTGGAAGATCAAGCAATCCCCCGTACAGATTGTTTTTTCACATCACGAAGATGATCTAGGCGGAGAGTGCACAAAGACATGTCACAGCACAAGAATTTACAGACGGATGAAGTAGGGCTTTGCTTGAAATTTTGGGTGGTTCTCGTATTGTCGATCCTTCCTATGGCAAATCACGGTTACGCGGAAGAACAAATTACGATTATTGAACGGGAATCTCAGATGGGCTTCTGGCCATGCAGTAGTTGCCACACAGGTAACTTCAAGGGCCTGGGGGACCCCAACAATCAGCATCAACTCACATTCAAACATATGGAAAATGTAAATGAGTGCCTCTTTTGTCACTCATTCAAAAACCCGGAAAGGCTACACCTGGAGGATGGCACAACCATTACATTCAATGAGTCATACAGGCTTTGCACTTTATGCCACGGTGAGATTTATAGAGAATGGAAGGTGGGGATTCATGGTCTTCAGACGGGGTACTGGAAGGGACCCAAAACCAGGAGAAACTGCACGCAGTGCCACAACGCGCATGCGCCAAAGTTTCCACCAATGGAGGCCCTGCCTAACCCTGTCGATTACCCGAACAAACCGGCTGAGGGGAAACATTAATGTCTGAAAATTCCAATTCCAACAACAAAAAAATTGATGTGCTGCTCAAAGAAAAACCTCTAAAAAGGAGATCGTTTTTAAAGGCCCTGGCCACCGCAGGCGCCATAACCTTTTTCCCGGGTAAACAGACGAAAGCCTTCGCCGGAACCTTCACAGATAAAAAGGATAGAAAGGGGCCACATCTTACATGGGAAAAATTCTTCCAAAAATATTACAAAGAGATGACGCCCGAAGATAAAAAAAGGGTATTTGAAAGGATTACCAGGGAGACAAAGGAGTATTATGGCGTTGACATCACCCTTGCAGATCCTCAGCCAATACCGGGTGTAAAGTTCGTCTTTTTTCTTAACCTTTCAAAATGCAACGGTAATCGCCGTTGTGTTATAGCCTGCCAGAAAGAAAATAATCTGGACCGCTCAAAGGCATGGATTACGGTTCTGGAGATGGAAAACGGAGGTTTTGATTTTGAGAAATCCGACCGTCACTACACAGGCATCGTTCCAAAGGATGGGAAATTCTATCTTCCGGTTCAGTGCCTCCAGTGCGACAATCCACCATGTGTGAAGGTCTGCCCTACGGAGGCCACATGGAAGGAGAAGGATGGAATCGTCGTAATCGATTACGACTGGTGCATAGGGTGCAGATATTGCCAGGCGGCCTGCCCCTATGAGGCAAGAAAATTCAACTGGAAAACCCCGGAGATCCCACAAGATGAAATAAATACAAACCAAAACTACCTGGGAAACAGAATCAGACCGAGAGGAACAATAGAAAAATGTCACTTCTGCTCACATCGCACGCGCGTTGGAAGATATCCGGCATGTCTTGAGGCCTGCCCGACGGGTGCCAGGAAGTTTGGCAATATTCTTGATCCGGAGAGCGAGGTTTCGAAAATCTTCAACACAAAAACCCTTTTTGTGTTGAAAGAGGAGTTGAACACTAAACCGTCGTTTTTTTACTATTTTGATTGATAGCGAGGTTGAATGTGCGTAATTATTCCATTTATTGGGGGAGGATGTTCCGCTGTGTTCTTACCGGCTCACCCAAATATTTTCTATGGGTAGGATTTCTCTCCATCCTTGTTATCGCAGGCATAATATCCTATTCGGAGCAGTTTCGGTACGGCTTACAGGTTTCTAACATGTCGGACTGGGTTAACTGGGGGGCTTATATTGCCAACTTTACCTTCCTCGTGGGAATCGCCGCCGCCGCGGTTCTTTTGGTTGTCCCAACATACATTTACCACAGAAAAGATGTGAAAGAGGTGGTTCTCGTCGGAGAATTACTGGCTTTTTCCGCGATTATCATGTGCCTTTTATTTATTACCGTCGATCTTGGTAGACCTGACCGCTTCTGGCATGTTTTGCCATTTTGGGGAAACCTCAACTTTCCAATATCGGTTCTCGCGTGGGACGTAGTGGTTTTGACCGGCTATCTATTCCTGAACCTTCATATCCCTGGATATCTCCTCTACAAGCGGTATCAGGGAAAAGAACCTTCAAAGTATTTATACTTACCATTT
>MGRR01000002.1:2248-13313 GCA_001798265.1 Deltaproteobacteria bacterium RIFCSPHIGHO2_12_FULL_43_9 | reverse complement strand
TGATTAGGGCGCTATTTACGGAGCTCTCCCCCTACAGGCTGGTTCCAACAGATTTTACAATTGGTGATCATAGTGTTGTTCGGGTAATGAGTGCTCCGCATATATCCGTAACCAATTCTGATGATTCCAAAAGCATTGATGTGACAATCCGTGGATATATGAGTGAGGTAACATCAGGATCGTTGATTTACGGTGATCTGGTTGACGTATCTCTCGCCGCAAGACTAACACCAACCGAAAAAGGCGTCATGCTGACATATATAAATCAGTCTGGAGAGGTTGATATATATAAGCCGCTGCTTAATTTCTTTTTATTGGGGCAGTTGGACGCCATCCTTTCAGGTGTCATTGACCGTAGGCTGACTGGGGCAATTGGAGAGGGCGCAGAATGAGAAGGATAACCTTAATAGTATTGATCCCCTTGCTCTTCTCTGCATTAAGCATTTCGAATATTCATGCTGAAAATCCGAAGAAGGCGAAGAGCAAAGCAAAGAATGGAGGCGCCTCCACCCCTCATGGAGTGCAAATAAATATGGATAATCCTGTTTACAATAAAATGCTCGAGGATGTGATGCGGATTGTTTTAAGTAAAGCAGTTCAGACGGCTCCGGAAAGGGCGCTTGATGACTCAACCCTTGCTACGCTTTCACAGGGTGTCCAATACGACCAGGGAATATGCCTTTACACGAACTTTCCTGATCATGTGATTATCAATTCTTTAATTCAGGAATTTATTCCGATTCTCGAAGACGAGTTAAAAAAGGCCTTGAATTACTTTCCTGATATTAAAGGGTCTTTCAGCGGTATTACCGTGAAGCTTGTTGAGGCTCTGGGTGAGAGGCATTCCGACTCCAAGCCGGGTTATTACATATCTGTAAGTATTGAAAATCCCGTACTGGAACGTGAGGAGCTCATTATAAACATGGATAACATTACCTGGGAGGCCAGGTTCCCTCATTGGGTAATGTCCGATCTTGATGGTAACAAAACCGATCTGCCAAGAGAGGTACGGATAGATCAACAGAGGCTTTCCTTTGTGAATCCACTTATTGTAATCGATGGTTTGAATATACCTCTCTATACACCCTCTGGGTCGGCACCCGACTTGAAACAAAAGAAATTTGCTGAAGTGGCCCTGCATCTTTCTTCAAGTGAGGATGTGCGTTTGCTGAATTATGGAATTTCGGATGTGACTATTGGATTACCATTCCGGGATGGAGGGTATGCTGCTGATTCAGTAATAGAGATTGTCGAGAGTGGCAACGTGGTGTGTGATATTAAGTGCCAGCGATTACAAAATCTAAGCGAAGCAGATAGGGAAGGGATTCGCCAGAGTTTTGATAAGCTTGGTGATATAGTATGGAGACGACTGACAGAAAAAGTGAATAATGTACTTTCAGGCAAGGCGAGAGACATATTACGCCTTCAGTCGTGGTGTATTCCATTTCAGTTTGATCCCCAGCTTTTGGGTGTGCCATTCATAGGAATAACGCCTAAATATCCGGAGATTATTACGCCAGAAACAGTGAAGTTAAGTGGCGCCGTTTCATTTAGCAGATGTGACGCAGAACAATTGCAGCAATTATCGGCTCAATTGATACAACAGCATGGGACCATCGAGGAGATAAACCGGTATTTGGCGAGCCCGGAGGGGGCAGGTTTGGTAACCGGATTCAGAATGTTCTCGGCTGATAACTCAAAGGAGGTATCAAGACTCGCCAGAGCACCTGATCAGACCAACAAACCTCATACCTTCTCGGATGGAGAGATGAGATTTTATACCGAGCAGATTGTAGATCTGGCCGAAAAAGAAATTGGCGACCTACCGCAGTTCGACCATTTTACCCTCAGCATAATGACTTCAGAGGGAGAAGAGGCATTAATAAATATGTTCAGGAATCTTGAGAGTGATCAAAAAAGAAGGGATCTATATGAAAAGTATGATTCTATGTATCAGCGATTATTGTTTGGGGCTTATTACAAACAATTTATCAAAGATCTCTCCTGGCGTCTTGTGAATTCCAGTGACGAGGCGGTTAAAACTGCCCTAATGAACATTCCTGAAAATCTAAGGGCGTATGCCAGAAACAGAATTGGTCGTCTGAGATTTCATAAGAGGGAGCTCTTTGATAAACCGGTGCCAAAATCGGCGCGTGACAGGGATGCCCTCTCTACAATGCGCGATTATGGTCTTGATGCCCTGGTGGAGCTCGATATTGATATAATGAATTTGATACTCAATGGCATGGCCCCAGAACTAGGGCAGGAATATTTATATATGTTACCTGGTGGTGGTCCACGCCAGGGTGGCAGTGACCGCGTAACACTGGTTGGGGGTAAAAAGGTAAACGTAGGAAATATTATTAAAAATGCTGATATTCAATATGGGATTCCTGTTGTTTCACAGATTACCCCCAATGGAAGACTCACCCCTGTAGTTCCGCGCGGCGTTGATGGAGAACCCGAAGTGTGGGGAACCTCTCCACTTCTGCCAGACGGCATGGTAAGGGATGGCATTGTGAAAATAATAGAAACACATTTATCACCAGGCGGGGATCCGGCCTTTTTGCCCCTTGATGGACGCCCGTATGTTTTTCAACTGGAAAAACCGAGACACCTCATACCCCGCCACAGGGTGCTTTATGTTACCAGCAGTGAATCAAAGCAGGGGGATACTTTGAGCATAGAAGCCAGGCCTTCAGCCTTGATGTCACATCTTGTGGAACCGCCTAAAGGTATTTTTGGCAGGATCATCGAAGAGATTGATCCATTGAAGGTTGTTAAACCCGTAATGTTTGTCGTTAAGGATGGAAAGCTTATGGTTGGATATGTTTATGTTTATGAGAGTAAAGAAAACAAATCATTCGTTCCGGATAAGGAGAGCAAGTAGTATGAATGCATTAAACAGGAAATATTGCGCGTTACTAGTAGCATTGTTTCTGCTCGTCGTTGCGATGCCAAATGTTTTTGGCGAGCAAATTGATGACGATACTAAAGCCGTTAACGATATTGTAACCGATTATTGGCAGCGTTCTGACTTACGTGAGCGCGCGGAATCACTGTTGAACATTCCTGTGCTTGCAATAGATGATGATGGTAATTTGGAACCACGGTTGTCACAGCTCTTTAAAATTACGTATTGTTATTATATTGAGGAAATAAGTAAGATGGAGGGAATAAAAGCACTCCACAACGCGCCCCACGCACTATGTCCCATAGTAAACCGGAACCCCAACCTCTCCGATGAGGATTTAATAGCCAGCTTCAAAAAAATGTTCAGGGAGGAAATTTTAAGGCTTACCAATAATTTTTACAATGGGGAGATTGGATTGGTTATCCGGCAGATGCCGCTTCCGAAACAGGAACTGGGTGACAAATCCCTGCGTCTTATCAACATGCATAACTTGCTGTCAGACGAGCCATTTACAGTTAAAACCGAAAATGGGATCGCGACAATATCTGTAAGACATCTTCTAAACAAAGACAGGAGGTCAATTTGGGAGTCGAATATCACCAGGGAGATGAAGAGATTCCAATTTGAGATAAAGAGTGATGACGTGAAGAACATTGTATTGGATTTGAAGGGTGTGAAGGCAGCCGATCTATCCTCGGTTATGTATATAGTAGCGCAATTGATAAGAAAGGTTGATACCCAGAGTGTGGACCTCGTGGAGTATAAACCCTATGTGGATTCTTCTATCGCGAACGATGTTCGTTATGTCGCTTTGTTCCATGGGGACGAATTTAGATTGGTTGCGAGTAAGAAACTAGGTGGGAGGTCTAGCTTTGAGCAGACCCTCTCTCTCAGACCTGAATTGCGCGCCTTGTCCAGGGTTCCATTGAAAATTCTTGTCGACAATGAAACCTCGGGCTATGTCGAATTAATCCCCCAACTCCTTACCGCGGTTGGGAAGGGAGTTACCGTTACGGGGGAGACCTCAGGTGCGATTACCGCTGAACTTTCGATGGATGGGGGTGTCGTCAATGTGCTAGGGCATGAGCTTTTCTTTAGCGCTGGAGAGCTTCTCGTTACCAATGGAAAAACGTTGAGGCCCTATAAATTCCAAAAGTTTGAGGGGGTACGGGGAGCTAAGAAATAGGGCCTAGACTTCACAGATCTTACAACCACCCCAGAGGTTCAGACCTAATTCCTTATTTATTATCCGGTCCATTTGATACGTATCTGGTATAGCAATAATTTCAGCCGTCAGGGCGACGGTCATTTTCACTACATGCCCTCCAAATGTCTGGAATTTCTCATCACCCAGAATGGCATGAAGATGGATATGAGGCTTTTGATTTAAGATTGAGACATTTCCTGACAGCGAGAGTAGTTCATATTCCCCTTTGAATATTTTTGTTTTGTAGTCCATCTTTTTTATGTCATAAAAGGCCAATGTAACCGGGCCAACCCCTCCTATACCCCTGATCGACCCAGCCTTGATCGATTCATCTTTGGCAAATTTTTCCAATGAGGTGATGATCTCCTCTCCCTTATCAATTCGAATGAGCCAGTGTGGCTCTGTTTTCCATATTTTCATCTCAAAACCTTATAAAAATTGGAAGATTTACAGAGTAGTGACTTCTGTTTTTACAAAAGTAGCATATTCCCGAGTAATATCAAAAAGATAAATTTTAAAATCACACAAGTGAACAAGTAATTGGGTTATGATGAAAGCTGTAGATCAATCTATATAAACATAATGATATCAAGCGAATAACCTCATTGGCACCATTCTTGGATTAGGAAAAAGCAGGTTTTACAATAAACAAGGTAGTGTGTGCCATGAAAAGGAAAAATTTCGGTTCTCTCTTTGCCCTCCCTCTCTTATTCATAATCACAGACTCAGCCAATGCAATGCCATCCCCAAGCAAGGATGACATTAATGGGGATGGGATCGTCGATATTATAGATAGGCTTGAATGGGAGAGGGGAAGGATTACGAAGGGGCAGCTTGTACTTCCTTCGACTCCTCCTGAGATACCCCTTTTAGATTCCGAGCTATTCTCCACCCAAACCCCACCTGCGCTATTGGTGCGGTCAGATGACAGCTCTGTAACAGGATCGTTGGATGGGGTTATATCCATTGTTCCATTGGTTCATCCAGCCATGCAGATTAAATTTTTGATCAGGGCGCTCGATTGGGCGGCCAGACATCGATTTGCCGCAAGTGCTTCCTTTGATGAGGAGATTGGTTTTCAAAAAAACAGGTTGCTTAGTTTCGCGAGGAACTTCGGCTATGATAGTAAAGTTCCAGCGGAATTAATCTATGAAACAAAGAATTTAATCCAGAGATACGTTTCAGAGGGATTAAGAGAGAGATTATTCCCCGAATATTTTAACGAGGATGTAGATTACCTTTTTGGTAAGATTGAAAATGCCATTCAGTGGCATAAGATCTCCTTTGTCTCATTGGATCATCTCAATAACGCGCTTAAAAAACTTAGCGGAGAGTCCGTCAGATCAAGGAAGCCCACTGTTGAACAAAACCGCCTCTTTAAAACCGCGTATAACCCGAACGATACATATTTTAATCCAGCATTAAGGGATTTCATTACGACACTGCGTGACGCGTGGGCGTGGGATAACGCGCGTTTTCCGGAGGCGTGGGATAGAACCACGGGTGATACGAATTTAATTACGGCAATTCTCGATACCGGGTTTGACGCGAATCACCCGGATCTTAGAAACCGGATGTGGAGGAATCCGGGTGATCCATGGAACGGTATTGATGATGATAGCAACGGTTTTGTCGACGATTTTCAGGGATGGGATTTCGTGGGTGGGGGTGGTTGGCACACGACCGGGACGTGGGAGGATTATAATGGCCATGGGACAATCATGGCAGGCTTGATCGGTGCTGACAGCAATAATGGGGCTGGGATTGCAGGTGCCAGTCTCCTTGGAAAATTTATGAATGTTGTTGTTCTCAATGAGAGTGGGTATGGGTTAACGGCAAATATTGACGCTGGAATGGCATACGCGATCGGTATGGGGGCGGATATTATTAATCTCTCTTTCTCAGGCTCGATCTATAGCCCTTCCCTTCAGTCGTACGCCGAACTGGCAGCGGCATTTGGTATCGCTGTGGTGGGTGTTGCCGGTAATAATTATGGCGAGGAGGCGAGATTCTATTCCCCGGCTAACATCAGGGAGGTAATCTCCGTTGGCTCTACAACACCAACGCTTGATAGCTCCACTTTTAGCAATGTTGCCTTTGGAATCGATATCTTTGCTCCGGGTGGTGGGTTTCCGATTGCCCCACTTGCTTACACTATGACAAGATTTGCCCCGGAATTTGTTGTTCCGGTTCCTATGTCACAGACCCTTTATCGACCACCGTACTGGTATTCCTTACTTACCCTGACAGATCCTCTATATTGGCGTGTAGCAGGGACATCGATTAGTGCGGCATTCACATCGGGGGCCGCGAACCTGATTAAATCATTAAATCCAAACCTGACCGGGGAACAGATACGTCAGGCATTGAGGGTTGCCGCGCTTCAAAGAGGTGGCCAGAGTGGAATAGTTGATGAAAAGGGATATGGAGATCTGGATGCCTATAGAGCGGTGCTCCTTGATCCATTATTAGAGGTCAGGATTCTGTCTCCCGGCCTCTTTTCATCGAAGGTTCAGGAGAATGTAACAATAGAGGGGGTGGTTAGGAATCCTGGTGGCCTTGCTATTCACCAGGTCGAGCTTCGCTACAGGCCTGTCGGCAGCACGAGCTCCACAACACTTGGAAGCTTCGGTGGTGTCAGGACGGTAAATTACAACTGGAACATCTCTTCACTGCCGGATGGGTTGTATTATATTGAACTCAGGGCCAGGACATCGCCATCTTCAGCATGGTCGATAGATTCGATGTTAGTTAGAAAAGGACCGAGGTGGTATGAAGATGTATCCGACCCAACCCATCCACAGATCGCCTCCTATTCAGTGGAAGGTGTTGATATCGATAATGACGGGGATCGCGATATCGCGGTTGCGAATATAGGCAATTTTACCGGAGGGGTTCTTACTCCGATGCAAAATAATATATTTGTTAATGACGGGCATGGAACATTCAGGGACGAAACATATAGATTTCAGAATCAAAATCCGGCGTTTAATTTCAAGCTTATTCCAGCAGATTTTACAGGGGATGGGTACGTAGATTTTCTGGGGATTGCCATATCCATCACGCCAGGTGGCGATGAACTTTTCCTCTGGACAAACGAAGGGGCTTCAAACCCTGGTTATTTTAACAGGCGCCCCTTGGTGTCAGGGAGCACACTTGGTTACGATGGGGCTTTTGGTGATATCGATGGTGATCAGGACCTCGATTTATTCATTGCAACAGCATGGGAGACCCAGAATCGTCTCTTCAGAAATGATGGGAGAGGGAATTTCACAGAAATTTCCAACCAGCTCCCCCAGGAATTAACTACGGCTACAGCAGCACAACTTGCTGATTTTGATCTTGATGGTGACCTCGATATAATTGCTGGTAGCTGGGAGGTCTCCGGTACGGCGGGTATTTTTTCTTTACAGATGTATCTTAACGATGGATCGGGCAGGTTCACAAACCGATCTTCCAGCTGGTTCAGTCGGGATATATACGCGTTTCACGATCTGGAGGTGGCTGATCTGGACAGCGATGGTGATCCCGATGTTGTCTCTCATAACGATTACTACCTGATAAATGAAGGCAATGGATTTCGCGCGATACCCCTGAATAATAGTCGTCAGCGGGGGGAGGGACTTTTTAGAAGCTTCGAGATAGGGGATGTTGATCGTGATGGGAGGCCGGATCTGCTCGCCCTGGATGGCATTCATTATCTTGCCTTAAAAAATGAAGGGGTTGATCCCGCAACGGGTGAAATTATCTGGGATGATAAAACCTATGATTGGATGCCTTCCTATAGGCAGATAGAGGTTGGTGTTCAGGATTCTGACTTTGTAGATTGGGACAGTGATGGTGATCTAGATATTGTTGTGGGAGCAAACGGCAATCTTTTTACAGAGAGTTTCAGGTTATATGAACATACGCAGGGTCTCGCGGGGGATGTGGATGGGGATATGAGAGTAACCATTCTCGACGCGTTAATCGTTGCGGAATACATCGCGGGTTTTGGAGGCTGGAGTGCCTCACAGGTTGCTAATGGTGATATTGATGGAACCCCAGGTTTATCGATAACCGATGTTTTGGTTATTGCTAGGATTGCCGCTCACCTGACATCACCAGGTGTCGCAACACCCGTCACTGAGTTTTGCCCATACTGTATCGGTAATCCCGCGTTTTAACGTAATCCCGAGCGAAGCCTACGTAATCCCGAGCGAAGCGAGGGATCCCAACGCGAGATTGCGGAGCCTGTCCTGAACGCAGTGAAGGATCCCAAGCAGCCCTCCTCGCAATGACGTAACCGTCATCCTGAGGCGAAGCCGAAGGATCTCGAGATTGCTTCGCTTCGCTCGCAATGACGGCTTTGTCATCCCCGTGAAAACGGGGTGCGGGAATGACGTCAACTATAATTTCCCGCCGAGATTGCCGATATAACGTTATATTGCGATAAGACGAGGGATCCATGCCACAGAAAGGTATTCGCGCGTTCCTGAAGCACTTTTTTAGAAACCCGCTCTCCACAGGGGCTATTACGCCAAGCTCCAGAACCCTGGGTAGAAAGATGGGGGAGCTGATTGAGCCGGAGAGGGTAAAAATTGTTGCCGAGTTTGGACCTGGAACCGGCGCGATAACGCCGTTTATACTTAAGCGATTAAAGCCGGATTCCCGTTTCTTCGCGGTAGAGAGAAACAAAGAGTTCTACGAGATTTTCAGATCGAAATACAAAAACCTTACAATCTTTCATGACTCTATTGAGCAGCTCTCTCCGATTTTAAAAAAACTGAATATTGATAAGATAGAGACAATTGTATCAAGCCTCCCCTGGGCGTCATTTTCCGATCAGCTACAGGAGCATTTTTTAAGGTTAATACATAAAATTCTGATCCCAGGTGGCACCTTCCTAACGTTTGCTTACATTCATGGGACAATCCTTCCAAGCGGCAGAAACCTCCGAAGCTTGCTTGATAAAACCTTCTCCAGCGTAGAGGTTTCTCCAATCATCTGGAGAAATATCCCCCCGGCCATTATTTATAAATGCAAAAAGTAGTAGAGCGTTTCATAAATTTTGCACATAGTTGTCATCCCGACGAAAGTCGGGATCTAGCGCGAATTTTATAGATTCCGGCTTTCGCCGGAATGACAAAAAAGAGTGATTAAAAATTGCGCATGCAAATTGCGCTAAAAAATGATCCAAACCTTTGCAATTCCTGCGATTCCACAGTAGAAATACAATACATGTGAACGGGGAAATTTTCCTCATATGACCAAAGTATTACTATTTTTGGTTTTATTTATAGCTACCACTCAAAATGCAGAGTCGTCGCAATTTTTCATACCAAAACCAAAAGGTAGTGATTCTTCACCTGTTCAGACCCCACCTCCACCGGCTACAGATGAGGTCTCTATTAATGATGAGAGCAAGGATAGGGCACCCTTTTCCGAGAGGCGGGGCAATGTCACCTGTCTTACCTCAAAATGCCATTCAGGCATCGGAAAGGGTGTGGTTGTTCATGGTCCGATTAAAGCGGATGGCTGCCACGTTTGTCATATTGTCGGGAAAAAATGGGAACCAAGCGCCTATGCCACAGAGATAGGTGAGAATAAAACAATTCCCTCTGACCACCCTAAACTACGTCGCGCTGACAGCGCGGAAATAAACGCTACATGTTTATTGTGTCACGACACGGTGGGTGGGTTTTCACCGACAGCCAGATATCCCCACCCCGCCATACAGGCAGGATCGTGTGTTTCCTGCCATAACCCGCATCACGCGCAATTCAAAAACCTTTTGAATCAGGACCCTTCTGATCCTGCTTTCTGTCTTACGTGCCATGCGACGATGGGGGAAAAGATCAACAGCTTTAAGTTTAAACATGGAGCTATGGCTCTAGGTAACGGGTGTAACAATTGTCACCTGACCCATTTTTCTGACAACAAACACCTTTTGAAAACTGCTGATGGCGGGATATGTATTGCGTGCCATGGAGATAAGATTGAAAAGCCTGCATTATCTAACAAACAGCTTGTTACAATACATGACCCTGTTTTGAAAAAAAGATGTCCGGAGTGTCATGAACCCCATGGGTCAAACCGGGAAAGATTGCTATCGGCCGATTACTCAAGCCAGATGTACGGGAAGTTTAGTAAGGAAAGGTATGCGCTTTGTTTCAAATGTCACACAACAGACCTGGCTTTACTTCCAAAAGTGGGTAGTCAGACAAATTTCAGGAATGGCGCGGTGAACCTGCATTATCTCCATATTCAGAAACATAAAAAGGGATTGGGTTGTGAGACTTGTCACAATGCACACTCCACACCCGGTTCCAAATTGGTTCGTTCGTGGATTCCATACAATGTATTGCAGTTACCACTGGTGTTTCACCCAACACAAACCGGTGGTAGTTGTATTACTGCATGTCATAAACTAAAACGTTATGATCGGGTTAAAGAAGCAACAAATGAAAAAGGGAGATAAAAAAATACCGAATATAGTTTTCTTTATTCTGAGTCTTTTATTCCTGTTGAATCCAGTAAGCGCCGTGGCGGGATTACTCCGGTTTGAATCTGAGAATTATGGGTCGGTAAAAAATGGTGATGATCTGCAGATGAAGCTCCCATTATATGAATATCTTTCGGCCTCCTATGCCACCGATGACCAGTCTCTGCAGATTAATGGAAATCTTGGATTTTTCGAGGACGTGGCAGAGGGGGATACGCAATTTTATCTTTATCTGATGGATGCCTCTTATGCCCCGATGCCTGATCTTTTTAAAATATTTGGTGGCAGATCGTTAAATATTTTCCGGTCAATCGATTCCATAACCACGGATACCATAGGGGGGGAGTTTTACCTGCTTGAAAAACAGATAAATATCGGTGGCTTCTGGGGTGCTGAACGTGAGCTTGAACTTGGAAACTTTTCCTCACAGAAGGCATACATCGGGGGAGCATATTCCAGC
>MGRR01000002.1:0-2218 GCA_001798265.1 Deltaproteobacteria bacterium RIFCSPHIGHO2_12_FULL_43_9 | reverse complement strand
TAACTGAACCGGAATTATTCGAATCCAGCCAATCCCATCGAAAATGTCATGCAGGGCGGGGTACACAAGACATTCCCCGGTTTTTGGAACCCCGAGGTTTTCTTTGACACGGAGTTTGATATTTTCGACCCCTCACACCTGAAGAGGCTGGAGGTGGGGACAGACCTCTATACGACGCTTCGTTCAGTCTGGCGGCTCAGAGGGCTTACGTATGATTTTCTTCCGACCCAGGGTATTCAACAGCCTATCTTTTCAATCTTCTCCCAGGGGAGGCTTTACGAGGCATCAACGCAATTTGAATATAAATTTACCGAAAATCTGATAACGGGTGTCGGGTTTTCCTGGGATAACTATCTTTGGCAGGATCCTACAAGGACCAACGGATATCTGGTTGAATTTGATACGAAATATTATGGTGATCTTCTGGATTGGATGAATACATTCTTTTATTTTGAAAGCTACGGAGGGGATGTTTTCGGAGACCGGCTGCACATTGGTTTTCCCTTAACGGATGAGATCAAATTAAAGACAAAATTAGAATACGACTGGTACGACAAGGTGACATCTTCAGAACGATTCTCATTCCACGCCGAAGAGGGGATAGAATTCTGGCTTCTGGAAAAATTACGATTATACCTCGGTGGTGAGTTCAATAGTAATAACACCCTGGAATACGATCTGAGGTTTGACGCAAGGTTGACCTATGTTTTGTGGAGTGATGTATGAGGTATAAAAATCGTTGTCTGAGCGTTATTATCTACGTCACACTTACACTTTCTCTGTCCCATGTCTGCCTTGCGGAATCCTATGGCGACATTTCTGTTGTGTTTGACCATCAATTGCACGAGAGGAAGGTTTTTAGCGTCAATAAAATTGACTGTTCCCACTGTCATAATTTCTATCTCGATCCTGCGACCCAGAAGGTTATGCCTAATGCGGCCTTAAAATTCTCTACCTTCAATAAACCTCTTAAACAGATCTGCCATTCGTGTCATACCGGTGGACAGAAGGAATACATCTCCGCCCCGCATGCGTGCTATACATGTCACCGGCGTTTTGAAAATATATTGGCTATAAAACCAAAGGATCACGAGAATCTTTCATGGAAGCAGGCACATTCAACAGCCGCGCGGGTTAATGGCCAATATTGCATGAATTGCCATATGATATCCCAATGCGTAAAATGTCATTTAAGAAGGCAGGATGTAGAGCCAATGAATCACAGCAGGAATTTCCGTTTTTTCCACTCTATTCAGGTTAGAGCGGAGCCGCATCGGTGTGATGCGTGTCATACAAGGTCGTTCTGCGAGAATTGTCATTTGGGGAATTGACATGAAAACTCATCTTTTGATTTTTGGAACCTTTCTCTTACTCGTCGCTTGTGACCAGACGAATCGGGATCTGGAGTCCTACGGTGACATTGCGGCTGGTTCGGGGGGTATCACCCTTATAAATCCGGCGGAGCATATGGGGGGGTATGGAAGAGGGGCGTGCCTTATGTGTCACAATGCTGCTTTGAATCTTCACAGGGGACCAAACTCATTGATAAATGTTGATGCGCTTAATCAGCAGATTCGGGATAACGGGGGAGACGCGTACTGTCTGGTACGTTGTCATGGTCCGAACGGTACATAGGCTATTTAAATGAAAAATCTTGTTATTGTCTCCTTTTTTAGTTTGAGTCTTTTGTCGTTATTTGTTGCCGGTAGGTGTTTTGGAGAAGAACCGATCATGCTACCTGGCTCCACCAACGTAGTGCTCAAGGAGAGGGCATTACCTCCAAGGCATGATCAGTGTCATCTTTGCCATATCAAAAAGAAAAAGTTTTTTGTACTCCAAAAATTTGAGACCCTGCGTGAGCATAATCGCGTGGAAGCTGCGCATGGGGATGTGATTTTGTCCTGCAACAATTGTCATGATATGAATAGGAATAATTACCTCATATCGCCGAAATCTCCACAGGCAAGCTTTTCAAACACATCACCCGTTTGTAAGAGATGTCACGCGGCGATCTATAGAGACTGGACCGAAGGGGTGCATGGACAGCGCATAGGTGAATGGAGCGTAGAGAAAGTACAGTTTCACTGTATTGATTGCCACGATCCACACTCCGTAAGATTCAAGAAGATGCAGTCGGTTGATGTGCCGGGAACCGTATCTGACGAAGAGGGTGCTACGCATTAAATCATGGTGTGGCTTTTTATTGTTCAGCTTAAAC
>MGRR01000001.1:4562-5014 GCA_001798265.1 Deltaproteobacteria bacterium RIFCSPHIGHO2_12_FULL_43_9 | reverse complement strand
GTGTAGTTTAATACCCCCCTTGCCCTGTCGTCGCTGATAGTGAGCCCAAGGGAATACAGATAAACACAAGTCGATAATGGTGGCATCCAACGCATATACTGTTTGATCGAGGTCGACGCCAAAAGGTTCGTCAAGATATAATTTCCTGGCCTCCTGAATTAGGAATTGTCCGAAATCTGCATAGATTCGCCAATCTCTTGTTTCGTTTGCATGCGCCAATGTATTACGAGAGACCAGGCTGCGGATTCCCATGTGGTAGAGTTTGTCAGGCATTGCTCGTAAGCATGCTTCAATATCTCTCAAACTTTCACGATAACTGAGCTGTGCAAACGCCATACAGAGAAACTGTTCCCAGCAGGTGAACCTCTTGATTTTGTAATTACCGCGATAACGGCTTACGCATTTCCGAAACTCGTAGAGAGGTACATGATCCATCACCTGTGCAAAGAGTG
>MGRR01000001.1:2420-4463 GCA_001798265.1 Deltaproteobacteria bacterium RIFCSPHIGHO2_12_FULL_43_9 | reverse complement strand
AATTCCGTGATTTCATTATGTTAAAGAAACACAAAGAAGGAACGTTGGGACACTAGTGGGTCTGACCCCTTTTCCTATTTCCCCAAAGCAACCTTTTTACTGATCTCCACCAGGCCCGTCTCAATATCCAGCTCTGCGAGCCTGCCAACATTACCTCCAGTATCCTCAGATACAATGGGTATCCGCATCTGATTCAATAAGATCCTCACAGCCTCGGTGTTTCTCCGGCCAAGGGCATGATTAGCATCAAGCAGATGACTAAACATGCTCGCCCCACCGATAATCGTTGCCTTAAGATTACGTACCCGCCCACCCTTCTTCTCTATCTCTAAAATAAGTTGACCCAGGGCTTCATCGACATACTTTGGATCCAATCCATTTGAAGCCACTTCTTTTTCTTTTGATTTATGGGAAGAACCCTTTCTCGAGGGGAGCATTGCATGAAACATCCCTCCAACACGGGCTTTTGGATCATAAAGAGCAACAACAACACATGAACCGATACCAACGGTCCTCACTCTGGTTCCCGGAAGACCCACCGCACACCCTGCTATAGCTACATGAATTATTTTTTGCATACCTTAATCATCTGCGATTCGAGCCAACACGCTCTTTTGTAGCATTTAAAATCTTACGGGTAGCCTCAGGTTCAAAAAGGAACAAAACCTTACCCCTAATATCCTCTTTGTCGACATCAAAATTAACCTTAAATGCCAGCGCTACATCAGAAGACTCACCAATCTCGCCGAGTATCGCGTCCACCACAGCCCCAACCATATCGGTTGCCACCTCTGGGATCGATTGGTGAACATTCATATACAGAAACGCTGAAAGCGCAGTAGTAGCAGAACCGGCCAGAATATTCCCTATCTCCCCCAGCGCCGAGCGATTTAGATTCTCCAGTTCTTTGAAATTTGCGGTGTGCCCATGGGTAACCATCTTGGCAAGAGTGGAGGCCATAGCCGGTGGAAACATTAATAACATGACACCCGGAGTATCCCCGACCAGCTTTAAAAAGACCACCGTATTAACATCCTCCGGCTCACCTAAAAAAGGCAAAACCCTCTCTACTTTGTCGACCACGGCATCTGGGACAGAGATATGCACGATATGATTTATCATCTGAGAGAGTGCCGCGGATGCGTTCCCCGAGCATATGTTGACAACCTCGGTGAGAGTATCCCGCTCAGCTCCTGATAATTCTTGCGTTCCATCCATATCCCTGGCCATAGCATCACCCCAGCTTAATAATCTTTTGCGCAATCTGTTTGGGAGTTAATATCTCATCTGCTAAATTATTCTCGATAACCGCACCTGGCATAGAGGAGACAACCGCGGTTTTCGGATCTTGCGCAATAGTATGCCCGCCACATCGCTTAATCGCACGCATTCCCTCTAATCCATCGGTACCCATTCCAGAGAGCAACACACCAACCACACGATCACCATACGCCTGAGCCACGGAAGACATAAGAAGATCTATCGAGGGAAATATCCCATCCTCTTTATCATCCTTTGTTAATTTAAAAACGTCACCCCCACCACCTACCTTTCTTTGTTCAACCTTTATGTGGATGCCTCCTGGAATTATGAGCACCTCACCTGATTTAATCGGCTCCCCACTCTCCGCCTCTTTTACAAAAATATCTGTCAGGCCATTCAGACGAGCCGCAAAACTCTGCGTAAAAAATTTTGGCATATGTTGCGCAACCAGAATCACGTTTGAATAATGCGCGGGTAGTTCTGACAAGATCTCTTCGATCAGGGGTGGACCTCCGGTAGAGGCGCCAATAACTATTACCTTCCTGGGCTCCGCGCCAGTTAACCTCACTTTTTTGCGCTCTTTAACCCGAGAGGGATGAAGCCTGCGAACCGTTGCGTGGGAGACTTCCTTGATTCTAGATATAATCTGTTCTCTGACCTTATCAAGATCTAGTGACAACTCCCCCGATGGTTTTAGGATATAATCCACCGCGCCGGCCCTCATGCATCTAAAAGTAGCGTCCGCCCCCTCTCTTGTGTAAGCGGAAAATATGATGATTG
>MGRR01000001.1:0-2362 GCA_001798265.1 Deltaproteobacteria bacterium RIFCSPHIGHO2_12_FULL_43_9 | reverse complement strand
ATCCTTTGCCTCACCAATAACTTTTATATCTGGATCAGAATGCAGAAGATCGACAAGAAGCTTTCGCATCAGAAATGAATCATCCGCTACCACCACGCCTATTTTATGGCCGCCACTCATATCTTTTGCACCCTCTCAGTCAGATTAAGCAACTTGTCTAATAAATTTATAAGTTCCTGCTCCTCAAAAGGCTTAACCAGATACCCCTTCGCGTTTAATCTGATAGCCTCCTCAATCGCCTTTTTTTGCCCAACCGCGCTGATCACCACCACGGAAAAATCCTTCCCAATCTTCTCTAAGGCCTCAACACCAGTCATCTCCGGCATAACCAGGTCGAGGATCACCAGATCAGGATTCTTTTTCTTACATGCCAGTATCGCCTCTTTCCCACCACAACATTCAATAATATTTATATACCCGGCATTAATAAGGGTCTGTTTTATAATACCCCGCATGAATTCCGAATCGTCGACGATTAGAATTTTCTCTTTTTTATTCTCTCCATCCATAATAAATCACCCAACTAATCCTTCAGCCAGTCTATGGTTAAAAAAAAGGTACAATTTCGCATCAAAATGTAAGAGTGATATATTTATTTTTATTTCAAAAAAGATGGCCATATCACCCTCTTCCGCACCCTTATCTATGCTGGCAGCAACAACCTCCCTAAGCCTCCCCAAGGTAACAAAACCAGGAACCCCAAGGCCGACATTAATTTTTAATGCATCACTAAGTGCGGTAGTAAAAGTATTAGCGACGATATTAAGAGTCTCCCTTAGGGCATCGCGATCCATGTTCCTCAGTACACCCGTAGTACCAACCGGCTTTTTGTATAAAAGGTCGACCAACCTCAACGCATTATCCTGCGGCATAGCCAGTATCGCGGCCCCAGGCAACTTTGTTAAAAATTTGCTATAAATTATAACCATTCGTTCTTCGGTGATATTAATCTTGTGTAGCGCATCAATAAGAGGGAAAATTTCAAAAGAGCCGACTTTCACCTCGACTTCCTGTCCGGAAAGTTTAACCAATGCCGCAGCAACCCTTTGCGCACCCTTATCAGCCGCAGGACGAACAACACTTTTTTCTAATTTCATTATTCGATCCTTCCGCTTTTAAAACCGAGCTATTGCAACAAAAAAACCGTCAGACAGGTGTAACCGTTTTGGCCTGCTCACTAAAAGAGAGTAATTCATCATCCTTAAGCAATGTCGGGAGATCTAAATATATAAGGATCCTGGATTTCGAACCCTCTCGCCCCACTTCAGAGGGTTCGTCGTCAACCTGGGCAGAAGAATCGGAGGTCAAAAAAACAACCCCCTTTGTATATTCAGCATTGATCTTAGACGATAACAACTCTGGGGCTGGCTTTATAGATTTCTTAGGCACATACAAAACCTCTGTCACCCTATCTACAACAACACCAAAGATCTTCCCACCAACCTCTGCGATAATCGCCTCGCCTTGCTTGACCTCATTTTTTCTCAACCTGTGAAACCTGCTCCCCAGATCAACAACCACAACGATCTCCCCGCGTAAATCCAATATACCCCTGATACAATCTGGCGAATTTGGAACAGGCTTAACTCCCCTTAGCTTAATAACCTCACGCAGATCAGATATCGGAACCGCGTACTCCTGGCCATCCAACTCAAACACTACCACCTGAAGGAGATCCTCGGCCTTAAGAGTTGTTTCTCTTTTCCGTTTTTTTATCATACGGTCGTCTAACTTCCCTTCTTATGCTGATTCGTCTTGCCCTTGCTCTCACCCTCTTCCCATCCAGATTTCTCCTTTACAGGTTTTCTCTCCGGCTCATCTGTCACAACATGCTTTGGCATCTTTACCGAATGGGCCGGCAACTCATGATGCGCAAGGGGTTTGTGAGTCTCTGCCTCTCTTCTCTCCTGCCTCTTCATTCTAAAATCCCTTATCCTCTCCCGTACTTCACGGCTCATACCACCATCACCACCGGAACCCACATGTAAGCCAGCAAGGGCTCCAAGCCCCTGTGACAGATTTTGCAACTGCTCACCAGCAGCCGTAACCTGCTGCGTAGCCGCACTCTGCTGCTCGGCCGAAGCCGCTAGCTGCTGGGCGCCGGAGGCGTTTTGTTCTGCAACAGATGCAATTGAATCCATTGTTCTTGCAATCTGTTGAACCGAGGCCGATTGCTGCTGAATCCCCGCAGAAACCTCCTGAAGCTTTGAAGCAACCTGTTGAATCGCCGCGACCGTTTCATTAATCTGAGATGTTGTTCCAGTAATAACCTTTCTTATCTCTTGTGCCGATCCGCCTGACCCTTCGGCCAGTTTTCGAACCTCATCCGCAACTACTGCAAACCCTCTTCCCGCCTCACCAG